>NZ_JBANBK010000011.1:0-143788 GCF_053572325.1 Bradyrhizobium sp. UFLA05-112
CGTAACGCGACCATCACTGGCACTTCGCCGCGCGCAAGCGTCAAAGACACCAGCGTTTGGCAATTTGCCGTTTTGCCAAGAGCGGACGCATATTGAGCCGCAACACCAACCGAGCGTTCGCCCTTCTTCGGCAGTGAGGTGTCATCAATAACCAGCACCGCATCCCTACCGCCGACAAGTCGGTCCGCCTGGTTGAGCAGCTCCGTCTCGAGCGGCGTCGTGTCCCAGACACCGTCCGCAATGAAATGGTGCAGCTGGTCGTAGTTGCCCGTGGCAAGGCGCTCCGCCATCGGCTGAACGCTCTTGCGATCGCCAGGACCGATCAGTCCCGCAACATACAGAGGACACATCCGCTGCCGAGTCTTATGACCCAGCCGGTCCAAGAACGGCATCAGCCAGCGTTCAAGTTCGTCTTCCCATCCCGCCATGGTCAGCCCTCCAAGAGCCGACCACCCATGAATCATTGAAAAATTGATTCGGGAATCCTATAAAGCACGGCAAAACCGACAATCTGCCAAAGTAGTGCTAGTAGCGTGTCAAAGCGAGCTCCGCGGCCGATCACTGCAATCAATCCTCACATCGCGTGCCCCCGTCCGTACGAACAGCCGGCCCGTGACGAGTGCTTCGCGGAACAAGCAGTAAATCGATTCGTGCGCGGCACATGCGCAATCAATCAGAGCTTCAAGTCGACCTCGCGTCCACGCGATAAATGGTGTTCTGACCGAGACCCTTGGTGTCGGAGCAAAGGCGTACCGATGTGGCAGGGAAGCTCGACAATTGCGACGCATGCATCCGCGCATTCGCCTGGTCGTAGGCCTTTCACCACCTTGAGTGCGTCAATATCGGAGATCGCGAAATCTCACAGAAAAAGTGGCCCGATGCGGCGGCGGCAGTGGCTTGACTTGTGCTCGCGGCTAGAGTTGGATCCCCGCCTTTCTAGCAAGGGCGTACTTCAAATGAACTCTATGGACGGGCGCGCAGAACCCGAGCGCTCACTTCCCCAGCGCGATCTCATTTTCGATCTTGGATTACACCGTGGTTACGATGCCGAGTTCTATCTGTCCAAGGACTTTCGGGTAGTCGGATTGGAGGCCGTTCCAGAAATTTGCGACCAGGCGCGGGAGCGGCTAGCACCATTTGGGGCTAGATTTACAGCTGTCAATAAGGCCTTGTCGTACAGAGCTGGAGAGACGACCAAATTCTACAGCGTTCCAGGAAAGGACGATTGGGGAAGTCTGACCAAGCTTGCCGCGGAGAAGGGAATATATCAGTCCGTCGAAATCATTGTGCCAACGACAGATCTTCATCAGCTTTTCGATCAGTACGGTGTGCCGTACTACGTCAAATGCGATCTTGAAGGAGCTGATGAGCTTTTTCGTGATCAACTGGAAAAGGATGATCGTCGGCCGGCTTTCGTTTCTCTTGAGATAAATAGCGAAATGGATATCGAAGTGCTGGGAAAGGCCGGTTATGATCGGGCGCAAATCGTTAATCAGTGGATGCACCCCTTTACGAAGGCGCCGCATCCGCCGGCGGAGGGAGGCTATTTTGAACGCCAATTTACCGGGGAAATGAGCGGCCTATTTGGCCTTGAGCTTCCACCCGAGAAATGGCGCCCTGTGAACGAAATCAGAGACATGTATCTTCGATGGAGAGAGCTCAAGGCAATGGATGAGAATCTTGCGCCTGGCTGGGTCGACGTTCATGTTTGCAAAGCCGACACCTTAAACAGTGAGCGATCAGGCACTTCATGACGTAGGTCGATCGATGCTGCCCTGTCGATAATGGGCGCCTGTTCGGGCCAATGGGCTATGTCAAGCCCAACCAGGCCGATAACCTAAACTAGCCCGGTAATTGGGCATGGGGCCCTGCCGTCGCGCCAGCTTTTGCGCGCTCGAGCTGGCCAGCTGCAATGCCGACCGCGAACAGGTAGAGCCAACCCTGATAGAAATCAAAGAGGTGCGAATTCAGCAACGAACTCACCAGGATTTGTACGATAGATACCAGGCCTATCCATGCAAACAGACTCTGCTCTGGTCCGCCAAATCCCCTTCGGAATAGCCACAAGTGTGCTCCCCACATCGCGTAGAGCAGCAAACATCCTGCCATCCCCCATTGGATCGCTACGGCGAGAGTCTGATTGTGCGGATTGTCGACCACCATTGCCATTACGCCTGACTTTCCGGCAGCTTCAGTGGTGAACAATCCCTTGGTAGAGCCCGTGCCATGACCGAAGATGGGTGCGGAACGGACGAAGCCGATCGACTTGCGCCAGAATTCGAGGCGCTCCGCGCCGCCCGCCGGATGCCCGTCAACAACGGTCACATTGGCCTCGAACGCGTCGACTTCCTTGTAAATGCGTGAGATTTTGGATTGAAGATTGGGAGATGTCGCCCATAGGCTGGCGGCAAGAAGAAAAAGACTTACGAGCGGAGCCAGGAAAAGCCATCCGCGCGCGTACCGCAGTACGAGAAGCAACAGCATGGGAGGTACATAAACAAAGGCCGTTCGTGCGATATTTACATAGGCAAGATTGACGAAGAAGCTCGCCGAGACCGCGGCGAATATAATCGCTCGATCCCAGTGTCTAACACGAATGGATTCCGCCGCGAGACCGAGGAATATTACCCCAAGAAGGGCAAAGGCCTGGCTCTGGTCGATATAGTTCTTCAGCGGTATTCCTGGCTCCTTCGCCCCGACGATGTTGCTGATCTCAGGCGAAATGAACACGAGGAACGAAAGGGCAAGCAGTATCAGATTCGAAACGGTATAAGCGACAAAAACCGGCATAACACGGCGTGTCTGCCGGAAATGAAGAAAGAGGGGCAATACCCAGAGCAACTTGAGGACCTTTTGCAGCGCGTGTAGCCGCTCTGACCACGGGACTCCGTTGGCCCACGCAGTACCGATGAGAGCAAGTCCAACAAGCGCAATCGGAAGAGCGCAGGCCGGGCGCTTGAGTTCCTCGATCAACTCCCGCGACGAGTGCGTGGTCAGCACCATGGGGAATAGAGAAAGCACAAGACCAGTCGTAAGCGTCGTTGACCACGGGAACGTGACGGCCAAGGTCACCAAGAAGAAATCGATAACGCCGATCCGGAGACGGTGCGCCCGAGGCTGATCGCGCCCATTGCGAACGAACAACAAAAGCTTTGTCGTCTCGGTCAGACGAGACCAACGCGGTTTATCGTGAGAACTCTTCAAAGGGGTGGCCGCCTCGTCATCTAGGTACATCCCCCAACGCTCCAAGAGACGTCACTCATCCGCGTCGGCCCTAGGCTAGCTCAGGGCGAGACATACCTACTCGACGAACAATTGCGTTTCAGACAACAGACGAACCACGTCCAATTGGCGGTTCGTTCGAGTTTTACTCATGATTGCCTTGAGTTGCGAACGAACGGTTTGAACCGACGACTGTCTCTCCTCAGCAATCTGGTGAAGAGTTTTTCCCGTCAGTAATCCACCGGCGATGGCTGTCTCGGCCGTCGTTAAATCAAACAGAGTCTCGATGAGTGCCGCGTTGATTGTCTGGGGCAGAATCACAGGCCTCAGGATCAGCAACCATTCTGCAGAACTGAAGATGTCCCTCGCCGGCACTCGAATCGGCACGAGGTGTCCGATGCACGGCGGCTGTGCGCTCCGGCTCTTGATCGGAAAGGTCAATTCCGCGCGTTCGCTCGCTATCGACCGTTCTTTCGTTAATATCGCGGCAAACACTCTGTCGGCGGCTGGATCGATGAAAGCGAGGCGTTCTGGGTGTTCGGCGACCACTTGCGGGGCCAAACTCTCGTACTCTGGATTCCAGAGCCGCAAACGCGCCTGGCTCGTCAACGCGCAGGCAGGTAGATGCAATCGTGAGAGGATATCCAGGGCACCATGAATTCGTTCGCCGGCAAGGCGCGAGGCGGTCGAAAAAGAGCGGGTGAGGTGAGGGTGCAGCAAATTCAGCTTTTTGACCGCCGCTGCTGCGATTGGTCCCTCCTTCCACGGACGCGCCATCACGATCGCGGCAAATTCGTTTTGCGACAGTGGAAGCAGAGAGCCGCAACATGAGCCGAGCCCGCGCGGTTCGGCGAATTCCCGATAGTACTCCGTTTGTTCGAATTCATTCCCCTCGAACAGATCCCACGTGGTCATGAAGCGAGATGGACGCCGCTCCAGCATGCGTGCAGTAATGATATCACGGTTATTCCATCCCTCTTTAAAGTAGCTCTCAAACGTCCCCCGCGCGGGCTCGGTTGATACGAAGCTCCCGGGAGCTCTTCCGTTTACTTGAAAGACCGCGCCTTGCTCGCAGCCGGCTATCGCGCTCAATCCATTTAAGACTTGCTGCCATCGCTCGGGGACAAATGAGGCCTCATAGATGAGGTTGATTAGGCTCTTATCGGTTGAAGAGAACATACGAGCGTACGGTGCTAGATGAGCAAGGCATTTCGTCGTCGCGGTACAAGCCATCACGCGTCGAACGTAGAGGCCGCACACGTTGTGGTAGGGCCTTCGCGCGTTGTGCGCGTTCGATGCGGATGCGCTGCCAAGCTGCAAGAAAGAGATTGATATGAAAGAGACTTTAGTCATTCAGATAAAAATCTGCACGACACTAAGCCGAGCTGAGGCAGACGAAGTGCGGAGACCGCCAAGTGTCGCGCGCATATCGAACATGTGGAAATGGCTGCGCGGTCGCCGTCTACCGATTGCCAGCCTTTTCATCCAATACTGGAAACTATCTGTGATTGATCATAGTACCGTTCCCCCTAGAACATAGTTCCATCCCTCAAGCACTTTAATCACAGTGAGAAACCTCGGTTAATCCCCCATATGGGGGAGGTCAGATTGTATTCAGCGCCGCATCGTTTGAACGTGGTCAACTCTAGATTGACTCTAGATTGGCCGGCTCGCGCCGCGGAAATAACTTTCTGAAATCGTCATCGATCAGAGAGTACCGTATCGCTGCCGTCCCAACTTGCGGTTAAGAGGCACCTTGTTCGCAGTAACCGATCGATTGGAGGTCATTGCAATAATGCTGGTTATTGTGCATCAGATCTGACCTCTGATTGGGCTGCACGCGTTGACCACGACATCGGCCATCTCGCGACGCAGTCGTCGAGCCCAGATCCATCGGGCGCTCGCTGACAGGGCCCGTCGCTAGTACGAGACATTCGCTGAGTGCAAATTGGGCAGACCACGCGATGAACTGGATCGGACTTGTTGTGGCTCTGGCCATAGGCACCATTATCGTCGGGGTCGTCACCGATGCGGGCATGACGAAGTGTCGTGCGGGTTCATTGTATGAAATGCTGCATTTGTGCGCGCTTGATGAGCCAACATTGAAAACGAGGCAATTCGATTGTCGATTTAATCTCGGCCATTGTTAGCGTTTGAAGATAGGTGCAATTAGGAGGTGCGACAAAGGTGGGCTGAGCATTTCAATTAGCGCATCCGCGCTCGACAGCACAGGTGGCTGCGCGCTGACGGTCATCCGGCGCGGATCGATCTGATAATGCTGGCTAGCTTGCTCGCCTATCCAGAGCGGCTTGGTCAAGTCTCGTTGGTATTCTGCGTTATGGACCGGAAGGTCGCTGAATTTCTGCGACATTTAGCTCTAGAGATCGTAGATCTGCGCGACTCCTCCGGTTAAGGAAAGGGTTTTGAAAGTTTAGAGGGCGCGCTGAAGGAATTGAAGATGGGCGGACAGCACGGGCGTCGCCAAATATCTAATCGCCGCTGACGCAACCAGCGCCGGCAATGCAGTGCTCAGCCGCCGGTTTGCCGGTTGTTGCCAGCAGTGGCCCATCATGTTGAACGGGCAGCAATGTGGCGGGCGCTTTGTTGACGCCCTCAGCTGATACGCCGGCTTGCCGCGAGAGACTTTGGCGTGGGTCTAGGCGCATTGGGGACCATTTCACCCTTCATCCGATAAATGTTTGGTCGAGCATGAGCGGATCACGTCGTCTCGAAGTCGCAACAAACAGCCGCGCTCCCTCGCTTGAGGGGGTTGTTTCTGCTTGTGCACGCTAATCATCGTGAATGCCTACACCGATCCAAAGCTTCGCAATCTACCTCATTTGAAGGATTCACTCGCCGTCGCGCTGCGCCTAAGACAAGACGAAACTTTGGCGAGCGATGTCTTTCCGACGCTGAATAGCGGCATGTTCTCGGAGGACATCAGCGCTGTATTTGATTAGTTGGTTGGGGCGCGGGCGTGGGGTTGGGCGACAAGAAGGCACGGAGCAAGCCTCGGCTATTGTATGTCGTGGCAGAAGATAGGACCTTTGCCACACATTTTATGGAGACTGCTCTTGCGGCTCTTGCGGCTGGGTTTGAGGTTGCGGTCGCAACGTGCGTGGCCGAGCACAAGGAAGTCATCGAGCGGTGCGGAGTCCGTGTGGTCGAGATGCCGACCGATCGCGCGTCGCTTTCGATCGTTTCCTTGTTTCGCTCGGTGCTGCGTCTCAGCGGCATCCTATCGGATCTACGACCGGACCTGGTTCATGCCCTGCAGATAAGGTCCGTAATTCTGCTCGGCTTGTTGCGGCTGATTAGTCAGCGTTATCCCCTTCTCGCGTCTTTCACGGGCCTTGGATATTTGTGGGGGCTTCGCGGGTGGACGGGAAAGATAGTCCGCCGATTTATTCGACTGCAGACAGCCTGGATTGCTCGCGACCGATCGACGCTCGTTTCCTTCGAGAACACGGATGATCGTTCGGAGTTTCCGCGTCTACGAAATTGTGTCGTTCTTGGCGGTTGGGGCGTTGAGGTCGAGCCAGCTCGCCTGTCGCAGCAACGGCCCGAGGGGCCTGTGCGCGTTGCCTTCTTGGGTCGGATGCTCAGGGCCAAGGGCATAGAGGACACCGTAAAAGCAGTGCGACTGGCGCGAGAGCGCGATCAGCGAATTGAGTTGGAGCTCTGGGGAAGTCCTGACCCGGGTAATCCAACGAGCCATACGGAAGAGGAGCTCATCCATCTTTCTTGTGTCGACGGCGTGAAGTGGAAAGGTAGGGCTCCCCACGTCGAGGCGGTGTGGCAGCGTGCCGATATCGCGATTCTCCTGTCGGAGCGCGAAGGGTTGCCGCGCGCGCTGATTGAGGCTGCCGGCCACGGCGTTCCAATGATCGCGACGGACGTGCCCGGCTGCCGCTCTGTAGTTCGAAATGAAATCGATGGTCTGTTGGTGCCGTGCAACGATCCACAGGCGACGGCAGAAGCGATCGTCCGTCTCACGCAAAATGCGGTCGTTCGTAAGCAAATGGGGCGAATGGCTCGCGAAAGATTCGAGACGACATTCTCAACGGATGCGGTCGTTCCGAGGATTCTCGAGATCTACGCAAGTCTCATAGCTTGCCACAAGTACGCAGCCTCATCGGAAGTCTTTTGCAATGACCAATCTCGCCCAATTTTTCGGTAGAAAAAGGGTCCTCGTCACAGGTGCTGGCGGATTCATAGGAAGCCAGCTTACCGAAGCTCTCGTCAGGGCGGGCGCTGATGTAACCGCGATGATCAAGTATGGCTCTTCTCCGGGTTGGGGAAATCTCGAGTACTCGCCGCCTGATCTGAAGAAGTCGATCAAGGTTGCTGCCGGGAATATTGAAGATCAAGAATTCGTCACTCAGGTTGTGCGCGAGCAAGAGATCGTATTTCACCTCGCCGCTCTGATAGCGATTCCGTACTCCTATATCGCGCCGCGGAGCTACGTCCGCACAAATATCGAAGGCACGTTGAATATTATCGAGGCGGCACGACGGCTGGGTGTTGCGCGGGTCGTTCACACATCAACATCTGAGGTTTACGGAACGGCCCTCGCAGAAACAATCGACGAACGCCATCCTCTCCAGGGGCAATCACCGTACTCTGCGTCCAAAATTGGAGCTGACAAGCTAGCTGAAAGCTATTTTCGATCGTTCTCAACACCAGTGGTGACGCTCAGACCGTTTAATACGTTCGGGCCGCGGCAATCTGCGCGGGCCTTCATTCCGACGATCATCTCGCAGGCCGCGACACGTGAGGTCATCGAGCTCGGATCTCTCGATACATTGCGAGACATGACGTTTGTGGACGATACGGTGGATGGCTTCCTTGCCGCCGGAGCTGCCCCGGGAATTGAAGGCGAAACCATCAATCTAGGCACCGGTCAGACCTTGTCCATCAGTTACTTTGCAGAGCGGGTACTGTCTCTGATGAACGTCAAAAAGCGAGTTGTTCAAGATCCAAAGCGAATCCGTCCCGCAGCAAGCGAAGTGCTTCGGCTCGTCTCAAATAATGAAAAGGCTAAACGTTTGCTTGACTGGCGACCTCGAACTCCGATCGACGAGGGTCTGAAACGCACAATTGAGTTTGTGACAACCCATATCAGCGCGTATCGCGCGGATACCTACAATATTTAGCAAAGACGCGTTCATGACTAAAGCGCTCATTATGGCCGGCGGAAAAGGTACTCGCCTGAAACCATTTACGGCTTCGTTTCCCAAGCCGCTGGTGCCGTTAGGCGACCTGCCGGTTCTGGAATTATTGCTGCGACAATTGAAGAGAGCCGGTATCGACGAGGTCCTCCTTTCGGTCAATCATTTGCATCACCTCATAAGAGCATTTTGTGAGGATGGTTCGAAGTTTGGTCTCACAATCGATTACGTAATGGAAGACAAGCCACTTGGGACCGCCGGATCGCTGGCCCTAGCGTTAGACAGGCTTGGCGATAACTTTATCGTTGCGAATGGAGATCTACTTACAAACTTCGACGTAAGCAAAATGGTCCATGACCATTGCAAGCAACCAACTGCGGCCTCGATCGCTGTATTCGAACGCAGAACGAAGATCGAATTCGGTCTGGTCGAGGTTGACGCAGGTATGCGGCTAACCGGCTATCGCGAGAAGCCCACTTATTCACATTTGGTGAGCATGGGGCTTTACGTGATCAATCGATCGTCGGTGGAACCACATCTGGTGCGTGGCAAGTTCCTCGATATGCCTCAACTAATGCAGACTTTGATTGAGTCCGGCAAGTCCGTGATGTGCCGATCGCAAGATTGCATATGGCTCGATATCGGCCGGCCGGAAGACTACGCAGCGGCGCAGCAACTGTTTGAACAGCGACGCGAGCTTTTCTTAGGGGCTAACGAATGACGGTCGCGCTGGTTACGGGTGCCAACGGCTTCTTGGGACGTCATGTCCGGAGGGAGTTGACTACGCGAGGTATCGAAACCGTCGCGTTGTACAGATCATCAGTCCATGTCGATCAACATTCGCTTCTGCTTACGGAGACACCTAGCCGACAGAATCTAGCCAAAATTCTAGATGGTGTCGCACCATCGATGGTTTTTCATTTGGCGGGTACAACCCACGCTGAGCCCGAAGGCCTTTATCAGGCAAATGTGCTTTTCGCCGCCCATCTTCTAGAGGCCGCCTTGGACACCGGCCGTTTGCCAATCGTCATCCTGGTTGGAAGTGCAGCCGAATACGGACTGCCGAGGCGTACAGATTGCATGGTGCGGGAGACGGACCCCTGCACTCCGCTGACCGCGTACGGCATTTCGAAACTAGCACAGACCTTTCACGGGCTGTCGCAAGTTTCCCGCGGCCTTCCGGTGATCGTGGCAAGGCTGTTTAATCCGATAGGGGTCGGCGCACCACGAACAACCGCACTCGGAAGTTTCGTGGATCAACTCGCAACGACACCCCCGAACGGACGTACCCTGACAACTGGACCGCTCAACGCTGTCCGAGATTTTGTTGACGTCGTGGATGCTGCGCGCGCTCTCGTCGATCTAGTTGAAGCTCGCAACGCTATAGGCCAAATCGTCAATATTTGCACGGGCGTCGGCACCAGCGTTCAACACCTGGTCAATCGCCTAATCGCACTTATTGATGCACCAATTATTCATGAGATCGATGCAACCCGCGGCCGCGCAAGTGACGTCCATGCGGTTGTCGGCGACACGGGCCGCCACAGGCAACTTGGTCTCGCGATTCCCCCTCCAGATATAGACGCGATTTTGCGCCGGATGATTTCCGCCGCCTCGGCGGGAAACGAGACGCGCCAGCGAGTCCTGCTTTGAAGACAACCTCCGTCAGCGTAATCATTCCAACATATCGCGACGGCGATGCGTTGCGCCGCGCGCTGGCATCTGTGGCCGACCAGTCGCTTCGACCGCGTCAAGTCATCGTGGTGGATGATGCAACCGGAGACGACTCCGCCGACAAGATCTGCGCTGAGGCCCGAATTCCAAACATCAAGTTGCTTAAGCTGCCCCGCAATACTGGCCCGGGCGCGGCTCGAAACGCTGGTATCGCGTCAAGTACTGAGGCGTTTTTAGCCTTTCTCGACGCGGACGACGAGTGGCATCCGGAAAAGCTGGAACGTCAGATGGTTATCATGTACGGGCCGGGAGCGCCGCTTCTTAGCGCACATCGCAAAGGGTTCGACGGCTTGCCGTGGCCGAACCCCGACGGGCCGCTGGAAGCAAGATCCATCACGCGATGGGCAATCTTGGCCTCGAACGTGGCCTCGATTTCGACGGTCGTGATACAGCGGGAAGCCGTCAAATACCTTTTCCGGCCGAGCTACGCTTGCGAGGACTATTGGTTCGTCGCTGCAAATATCCTTTCTGGCGTCAAAGCGGTCAGGATCAAGCAGATGCTCGCACGGGCTCATAAACCGGCATTTGGGGCAGATGGCCTCAGTGGTCAGCTGCATGCCATGCTACTTGGGGAAATGTCGTGTCACTTCTCACTCTGGCGCGAGGAGCTGATGAACGTATTTGAATATGTGTTCCTCATCGTTTGGACGCTCGTGAAATTTCTGCGGCGCATTGCCGTCGTCGAGCTGCGTAAAATCGGAGCCCTAGTGGTCCAACTGAAAGGTGAGAACAAGACGTGATGCACCGACGGCAAAGAAGACGCTACCTATCTGTCGGCACCGTCCTAATCACAGGACGTTATTCGGTCTTGCGCGCCCGGTTGCGCTGCCCCGAGCGGGTGCTCCCTTGACCGCGAACAGGTTTTCTTCCGTCAGGAAAGCACGCGGCTCCCTTGCCGTGGATGACGTGAAAGCCGCCATCCGACAGCGGCAACTGTGGCTTCGCCTGGGATGGAACGATGTCTTGCAGAGATATCGGCGCTCGGTACTCGGTCCGCTTTGGCTCACGGTGAGCATGGCAATAATGATCGTCTCTCTCGGGGTACTCTATGCCAAGATTTTCCAAAGCGCCGTAGATGAGTTTCTTCCATATCTTTGCGTCGGCTTCTTGGTCTGGGGCTACTTCTCCAGCTTTTTGATCGAATCCGGCTCGTTATTCATCTCATCCGAATCCTACATCAAACAGATCAAGCTTCCCTTCTTTTCATACGTTTTTCGTTCAACCTGGAGCAAGATCATCATCTTCGCCCACAATTTTGTCATCTACCTGGGGTTGATAGTTTATTTTAGAATCTGGCCGGGTCTGCCGGCTTTGCTTGCAATTCCCGGCTTTTTGCTCCTGACCGTCAATGGCGCTCTAGCGACCATGTTCATCGGTATGGTTTCAACACGCTTCCGCGACATTCCGCAACTGGTCAATTCCTTCGTCCAAATCGCGTTTTTCGTTACCCCCGTCATGTGGAAGTCCGACGTGCTCAAGGACGGGAGCTTTGTTGCGGACTGGAATCCCTTCTACCATTTGATCCAGATCATGAGAGCGCCTTTGTTGGGTTACGTGCCCTCAACCACGACCTATTTGGCAGTTGTGGCGATAACACTGATCAATCTTGCGGTTGTCGGACTGCTCTTTAGACGATACCGCGAAAGAATATCTTATTGGGTCTGACATGTTGGATTTGACGGAAGCAAACGACGAGCGGTTGTCACTTGACGATGTCAGTGTTTCGTTCCCAATCTACAGTGGGGGATCGCGGTCGCTGAAGAACGGTCTCCTCTACCGGGGGTCGCGGGGGCGAATTGCGAGCGATGCGAATGACCGGATCGTAGTGCAAGCTTTGCGAAATGTGTCGCTCCGGTTCGCCTCCGGCGATCGCATCGCCCTTATCGGCGCAAACGGTGCTGGTAAGACAACTCTGCTGCGCGTTATGGCGGGCATATACGAGCCTTGCTCGGGAGCGGTCCGCGTTTCAGGGCGAATTTCGCCAATGTTTGATCTTGGGCTGGGTATCGACCCGGAGCTGAGCGGGCTGGAAAACATAAGGCTCCGCGGACTCTTGTTGGGTCTGCAGCCCGAGGAAATCGAGCGGTTGATACCCGAGATTGGAAGCTTCACCGAGCTCGACGAGTATCTTGAATTGCCCGCACGCTCCTACTCCTCTGGCATGTTGACAAGGCTCACATTCGCGGTTGCAACGTGCTTTGCACCCGAAATCCTTCTGATGGACGAATGGATACTCGCGGGTGATGCCAGGTTTCTAGCCAAGGCGGAACGCCGCCTGGAATCCTTTGTCCACGATGCGAGCATTCTGGTCCTCGCCTCGCACAACGAACAAATTTGCAAAACTTGGTGCACCAAGGCGGTCTGGCTGGACGGCGGGCAGGTCAAACGGGTCGGCGATATCGACGAAATCATTTCAGCCTATCGCGATGAGCTGCGTTCCAGCTGATAGCGAGGACGGGTCGCCTAACGAGCTCCGGTTTCAGACGACGAAGTCGGTAACAAGTACCATCCCACCACAACAAGAGCGCACGCTGATCTCATGAATATCCACGGCCCGACCAGCAGCTTCAGTTGCAATGCGTGTCAGGGACAGAGCGCCACGCTAATGGCCAGACGGAAGGACAATGTTGCGGTTCTTCGTTGTGAAAGCTGCGGTCTAGGCGTCATTGAAACCATACCGGACGAGTTAGGGATATATTACGACGACGCCTACTATGGCGCTCAGAAGGTCGATGGATCAGTCGGATACAACGACTACCAGTTGATGGCCGAACATGGCTTGTCCTGGGCGGCGGAGCTGGTCTGCCGGTTGAAGCGCGGGGGCAAGATTCTTGATATCGGTTGTGCGGACGGCACTCTTCTCAAGAAGCTCCCGAACACGTTTGACCTCTATGGCATCGAGGTCAATGAAAAGATGATTCAACGGTCCGTAGAGGCCAACATAAGGATCCTCGGGCGGGATCTGCTCGACCCAAGCATCCTCGAAAACCATCGGCACGACTTCGACTGCGTAACAGCAGTCGCCGTATTTGAGCATCTCCCGGACTTTCGCCGCGGAATTGAAGCTGCACTTAATCTGCTCAAACCAGACGGTATTTTGCTGTTCGAGGTACCTTACATCTCCGAGAACCACGAAAACAAGCTCTGGTACGAGAGTTCGCTGGAGCATGTGTTTTACCCCTCGGGCGAGTCACTGCGTTTGCTCATCGAACAACTCGGATTTCACCTAGTCGGCGGCGAGATCTATGTTCGTGATTTCGCGTCCAACTTCATTGGCGTCGTATTTCGCGATAGCGAGATGGCCAGCCACATCGAGGAGTTGTTCGCAAGCATAACCAGGACCGAGGGCCGTGTATTCGACCGGAACCTGAGGGTTACCCGTCAGCGGCTGATGCTGGTTCACGCGGCCAATAGTACCCCCGATTTGATTGCTGGGTTGGCTGATCTCCTGCAGACGTCTGCCGATGCGCCCCTATTGAATCGAATCGAAAAGCTCTGGGCGGACGATTTGCGGCGACTTGCCGCAACGCGCGCTGAAACCGGTGCACTTGCGGCAAGATATGCAAGTCTGGTTCGTGATAGCAAAGAAGCATCTGAGGCGAAGGAAGCCCAAATAAGGGGCCTCTATGACCAACTCAGTCAGGAAACTGAAAAATACGCTGCGCTGGCGCGCGACAGTAGACAGAGAGCGGGGGCGCTGGAATCCCGGATAGAACAAGTTTCCCATCAACTCGAAGAGGAGCTTGCAAGCTCTGCAAAGCTGGCGCGTGACAGCCGGGATAAGGTTGGGGCGTTGGAGGCACGAATTGAAGACCTCTCCGGCCAACTCAGCCATGAAATTGCAAAGCACGCAGCGCTGGTGCGAGACAGCAAGGACGCATCAGAAGCACTCGAGGCTCGATTGAATTTTCTCTCGAGCGAGCTAGATCGCGCCGTCGCCCAAAATTCCGCTCTGGAACGACATGCCAAGGCGGAAATCCAGGACTTGGCCTTACACGTCAATTCACTGTCAAATCGGCTCGCCCGCTCTACTGAACTGAATGTTATCGCTGACAGGGAGCGAGCGCGTCTCGCCGCCCATATTGCACTGCTGAAAGAAAGTTATGCGGACCTCAATCAATCTGCTGAATGCCAAAAGAATTCGAAAGAGCTGGAAGTGGCGCGGCTAACAGAGAATATCAGGGCGCTTGTCGACCAAAGCACGGCGTTTCGTGCCGAGATCGACCAAATCCTTCGTAGCACAGCTTGGAAGTCGACCGCGATGTTGCGTCGGGCGGGGCACAGCCTCCCACGGATAGCTCGCGCGACGCGCCGCGTACTCAAGCTTCTCAAATGGACTGCAAACCTGGAGCTGCGCCAGAGGTTGTCCGAGGCGATCCAAGCTCGACGAAAGCGTCGGGCCGAGGAAATGGCCGCGCGCAAAATGCCGATGCCTAAGCTGGTGTTCGATGCGCGTACCTGCCTCGACGGATATGTCGAGGCGACCGAGAATACTGAACTGTGGCCCGCGGACCGTCCTCTCGTGACGGTTGTTGTCACGTCATTCAACTATGGCCGTTTTGTTCCAGAAGCAGTCGATTCGGTCCTGGCGCAGACCTTTCAGGACATTGAAGTGATCGTGGTCGAAGGCGGCTCCAGCGATCCTGAATCTCGCGAGCGAACGCTATCCCTTGAGAGACCCAAGACAAGGGTTATTGCCCAAGCAGAACCGCACCAAGTCGGAGCCAATCGAAACTTCGGCATACGCAACGGGCGTGGCAAGTACATTTGCTGCCTGGATGCCGATGACTTGCTCAAACCAACCTATATCGAAAAGGCCGTGTTCCTGCTTGAGACCTATGGATATGACGTTGTCTCCTGCGCGATGCAACAATTCGGGAGCACTGATGAAAAAATCGGAATTCTTGATGACCCGATACTTTCGGATATGGTCGAAGGTAATCATGTTCTGACCTGTGCAGTATTTCGTCATAGCCTTTGGCAAAAGGCTGGCGGCTTTCGCGACACTGATCGCGCGATCACCGGACATGTCTACGAGGATTGGCTGTTTTGGGCGCGGCTCGCTGCAATGGGAGCGAGAATTCACAACTTTTCCAAGGAGCATTTGTTCTTGTATCGCCGGCACGGTCCAAGCCTGAGCACCCAGTCGGATTTATACAGCATGACCATTCACCGTAAGCTAATTCAGGAAGCGCTGGGCGATCTTGTCACGCCTGCAGCGCACCGAAACTCGCGCCTTGCTGCAGCAACCGACAAGCGTCCGGATGAACCCCTTCTGAACTTCAGGGAGCGAGCTCACCGAAGCGGCGGAAAGCCTTCGATCCTTCTCGCGCTTCCGTTCACGATCATAGGCGGGGCAGAGCGGCTCCTCAGCAGCATCGTCGCGCATCTTGCTAAAGAAGGATGGAGCATAACAGTTATCACCTCGATTGATCCCGGTCACGAGCACGGCGACGCGACCAGCTGGTTCGAGGAAGCAACTGCGGAAATCTTCCACTTGCCGCGCTTCCTTACCATCGATCGATGGCCAGACTTCGTGTCCTACTTGATTGTGTCGCGCGAGATAGATGTCGTCTGGATCGCAGGCAGCGCTTTCATGTACAATCATCTGCCTGTCCTTCGTGCGAAATTTCCGACGCTGAAAGTAGCCGATATGCTGTTCAACACGGTCGGTCACACAAGAAGCAATCGGAAATATGCTGAGCTCATCGACCTAAATTTCGTGGAAAATCGAGAGGTGTTACGGTTCCTGAAGGATGCGGGAGTGTCTTCGGATCGCGTCCAGCAGATCTCCAGCGGGATCGACCTCGACAGGTACGTGCCAAGCTCACGAGACGCTTCCGTGGTGGATCGACTGAGCGCGACATCGGAAGAGCTTATCGTCGGCTTTTCGGGGCGATGGTCCGAGGAAAAGGATCCTTTGGCTTTTGTCGAGGTCGCACAGAAACTATCGCACTTGCCAATCCACTTTGTAATGACTGGAGCCGGGGCGCTTCGCTCTAGCATTGAAAGTGCTCTTGTAAGGGCAAATCTCGGCGGTCGCTTCCATCTCATCGGGGAGGTTGAAGATGTTCGTCCATGGATTGCATCATACGATGTGCTCGTGCTGCCTTCGCGGCTGGATGGTCGGCCGGTCGTCGTGTTAGAGGCGCTCGCGCTCGGGGTTCCAGTTATTGCTTCCGCCGTTGGTGGACTGCCAGAGCTCATACAGGATGGCGTAAACGGCTTTCTTTGCCAGCCGCGACAGATTTGCGAATTTGCCAATAGAATTGAAAAGCTTGCGCTCGATCGGAATTTCCTCAAAGGGATGAAGCAAGCTGCGAGAGCCGGCGCCGAGAGAAGCCTCGACGCGCGTAAGATGCTTTCTGGCTATGAGCAAGGATTGAGAGCATTAGCCGGCTGTGCGAATTGACTATGGTGGCGACCTATCAGAAGCATGCTTGAGCTCGTCAATACTCGATAACTGATTGGGGATGGCCGTCCGCGTGCGCCCCCCATGAAAACAATCATTGACAGCTTGCCTCGAATATCTCCATATATGGGTGTCACGGTCCTGCTGCATCGCAAGATGTAGTGGCTAAGAGGGAAGCCGGTGAACTGCGCCTTTGGTGCGGAATTCCGGCGCTGCCCCCGCAACTGTCAGCAGCGAGCTGCTTCCGGACAACGTCACTGGTGCGCCGCGCCGGGAAGACAGGAAGCAAGCAACGACCTGCGAGCCAGGAGACCTGCCGTGAAGATCTGAACGTCCACGGGCGGGGTGTCCCGGCGGTCGCTTGCACGCACCGTCCGGCAACACGTCTGCCGGCGTTCCGGCAGCGTCCTTCCTTATCGCCCCGTCCAAACACAACGCGCGCATCACGGGGCCCTTTGATGTCACTGAACCTGCACGACGCGGACACCGCTTCCGCACCCATCATCCAGTTGCGTCCACAGTCACTTGCGGCTGCTTCCAGCGAGCCGGCCATGCAGATCATCCGCCGCAACGGGAAGGTCTCGCCGTTCGATTCCGCCAAGATCGCGGTCGCAATGACCAAGGCTTTCCTCGCGGTAGAGGGCAGCACTGCGGTTGCTTCGCGCCGCGTTCACGAGAGCGTCGAGCAATTGACGGCCGAAGTCATAGCAGCCCTGATGCGCCGCGCAGGTGAGGGGCGCACCTTTCATATCGAGGATGTGCAGGATCAGGTCGAACTCGCCTTGATGCGCAGCGAGCACCACAAGGTCACCCGGGCCTATGTGCTGTACCGCGAGGAACGGTCCCGCCAGCGCGCCGAGGAAGCGGCCGCGCAGCCGGCGCCCATCGCCGCACCGATCCTTCACGTCACGCTGCCGGACGGCTCGCGCGTCGGTCTGGACACGCGCCGGCTCGAACTGATCATCAATGAGGCCTGCGCCGGTCTCGACGGCGTCTCCGCAGCCCCCGTGCTGGCCGAGACCACCCGCAATCTCTACGACGGCATCAGCCAGGACGAGCTGGCGCTGGCCTCGATCATGGCCGCGCGCACGCTGGTCGAGCAGGAGCCGAGTTATGCCTATGTCAGCGCACGCCTGCTGCTCGACAAGCTCCGCGGCGAGGTGCTGTCGCATGTCCATTGCGTTACGACGTTGGCCTCGCAGGGCGATATGGCGACGCACTATGCCGAATACTTTCCGGCCTATGTGAAGGTCGGCATCGCAGCCGAACTGCTCGATCCCGAACTCGCCCGCTTCGATCTCGGCCGCATCGCCGCGGCGCTGAAGCCTGAGCGAGACCTGAACTTCCAGTTCCTCGGCCTTCAGACGCTGTACGACCGCTATTTCCTGCATCAGCAAGGCAAGCGGATCGAACTGCCGCAGGCCTTCTTCATGCGCGTGGCGATGGGCCTGGCAATTCGAGAGATCGACCGCGAAGCCAAGGCGATCGAGTTCTACGATCTCTTGTCGTCGTTCGACTTCATGGGCTCGACGCCGACGCTGTTCAATTCCGGCACGCTGCGCCCGCAGCTGTCGTCCTGCTTCCTCACCACCGTATCGGACGACCTCGATGGCATCTTCAAGTCGATCAAGGACAATGCGCTGCTCGCAAAGTACTCCGGCGGCCTTGGCAACGATTGGACACCGGTGCGCGGCCTCGGAGCCCACATCAAGGGCACCAACGGCGAAAGCCAGGGCATCATCCCGTTCCTGAAGGTGGCCAACGACACCGCGATCGCCGTCAACCAGGGCGGCAAGCGCAAGGGCGCGGTCTGCGCCTATCTGGAGACCTGGCACGTCGACATCGAGGAATTCCTCGATCTGCGCAAGAACACCGGCGATGACCGCCGCCGCACCCACGACATGAACACCGCCAACTGGGTGCCGGACCTGTTCATGCAGCGCGTCGACGCCGACGACGAGTGGACGCTCTTCTCGCCGGACGAGACGCCCGATTTGCACGATCTGTATGGGACGTCCTTCAAGATGGCCTATGAGGCCTATGAAGCCAAGGTGAAGGCCGGTGGCATGCGTGTGTTCAAGACCGTGCGTGCGACCGACCTCTGGCGCCGCATGCTGACCATGCTGTTCGAGACCGGCCATCCCTGGATTACCTTCAAGGACCCCTGCAACCTGCGCTCGCCGCAGCGCCACATGGGTGTGATCCATTCCTCGAACCTCTGCACCGAGATCACGCTGAACACCTCTGCCGACGAGGTCGCGGTCTGCAATCTCGGCTCCGTCAACATGCTCGCCCATGTCGGAGCTAACGGTATCGACCAGGCCAAGCTGAAGCGGACGGTGACGACGGCGGTGCGTATGCTCGACAACGTCATCGACATCAATTTCTACACCATCCCTGAGGCGCGCCGCTCCAACATGCGCCATCGGCCGGTCGGGCTCGGCCTGATGGGGTACCAGGAGGCACTTCAGGTCCAGCGTATCCCGATCGCGTCCGAAGCGGCGATCGCTTTCGCCGACATCAGCATGGAAGCGATCTCCTTCCACGCCATCGAGGCATCCTCCGATCTCGCCACCGAGCGCGGCCGCTATCCGAGCTTCGAGGGCTCGCTGTGGTCGAAGGGCATTTTGCCGCTCGACTCTATCCAGTTCGTTGCCGACTCGCGCGGCGGGCTCGATGTCGATCGCTTCTCGACGCTTGACTGGGATCGCCTCCGCAAGAAGATAGTGGCAGGCGGCATGCGCAATTCGAACGTCATGGCGATCGCGCCGACAGCGACGATCTCCAACATCTGCGGCGTGTCGCAGTCGATCGAGCCGAATTACCAGAACCTGTTCGTCAAGTCGAACATGTCCGGCGACTTCACGGTCGTGAACGAGTTCCTGGTCCGCGACCTCAAGGCGAGGGGGCTTTGGGACGAGGTGATGGTGTCCGACCTCAAATATTTCGATGGTAGCGTCGGCCAGATCGATCGCGTCCCGGAGGATCTGAAGGCGCTCTACGCGACGGCCTTCGAAATCGACAGCGCCTGGCTGATCGAGGCTGCCGCACGGCGGCAGAAATGGATCGACCAGTCGCAGTCGCTCAACCTCTACATCGCCAATCCCTCCGGCAAGAAGCTCGATGCGCTCTATCGCCTCGCCTGGCGGCGCGGCTTGAAGACCACCTATTACCTGCGCTCCCGTAGTGCCACGCATGTCGAGAAGTCGACGCTGAAGGGCACCGACGGAAAACTCAACGCGGTCTCCGTATCGGCTGCGGCCTCGCATGCCCCAATCATAATGCCAGCCGCGGCAGCCCTGGACCTCGATGGTATCAAGGCCTGCCGGATCGAAGATCCCGAATGTGAAGTGTGTCAGTAAGGAGATGACGATGCTCAATTGGTCCGATACCGAAACCACGGCGGCCGCTCCGGCCGCCTTGACCCTCACCACGGCGCTGCGTCCGCAGACCCAGTTCAAGCTCGAGCCGGCAGATGGGACCGGTCTCGGCGCGATCGATCGCACCGGCGGCCGCGTGTCGGTCGACGAGAAGCGGATGATCAACTGCCGCGCCGACGTCAACCAGCTCTTGCCGCTGAAGTACAATTGGGCCTGGGAGAAGTATCTCTCCGGCTGTAACAATCACTGGATGCCGACCGAAGTGTCGATGCAGGCCGATATCGCGCTTTGGAAATCGCGGGACGGCCTGACCGAGGACGAGCGGCGCGCGATCAAGCGCAACCTTGGCTTCTTCGCGGCATCGGAGTCGCTCGTTGCCAACAACATCGTGCTGGCGATCTACCGTCATCTCACCAATCCGGAATGCCGGCAGTATCTGTTGCGGCAGGCGTTCGAGGAAGCGGTTCACACCCACACATTCCAGTACATCGTTGAAAGCCTCGGCCTCGACGAGGGCGAGCTGTTCAACATGTACCGCGAGGTGCCGTCGATCACCGACAAGGCGGCCTGGGCGCTTAAGCATACACAGCATCTGAACGACCCTTTGTTCCAGACGGGAACGCCGGACCATGGCCGCGCCTTCCTGCGCGACCTGGTTGCCTTCTACGTCGTGTTTGAAGGAATGTGGTTCTACACGGGCTTTGCGCAGATCCTGTCGCTCGGCCGACGCAACAAGATGGTCGGCATCGCCGAGCAGTATCAGTACATCCTGCGCGACGAGAGCATTCACCTGAACTTTGGCATCGACGTGATCAACCAGATCAAGATCGAGAATCCGCATTTGTGGACGCCAGAGTTTCAAGAGGAGGTCCGCAGCATGATCCGGGAGGCAGCCGAGCTCGAGGCCGCCTATGGTCGCGACACGATGCCCCGCGGTTTCCTCGGCCTCAACGCCGGACTGTGCGAGCAATACATGCAATTCATTGCCAACCGGCGCTGTGCGCAGATTGGACTTGCGTCCGTCTTCGCCGAGGTCGAGAACCCGTTCCCGTGGATGTCGGAGGCCATGGACCTGAAGAAGGAGAAGAACTTCTTCGAGACCCGCGTCATCGAATACCAGAACGGGGGAGCGCTGAGCTGGGATTGACGTCGAGTAGCAGCAGTCGCGCGTCAGGTCTGACGCGCGCACCGGCTCGGTGAGAGCCCCTTTGCTCGCGCGAATACCCGGCGGGCAGTCAATCGCTATGATCGTCCGACGAATGCCCACTTTCAGTGGGATAAGCCCAGTTGTGCGACCAGTATGTCATTGATTGTTCTCAACCCGGGGCTGTCTCGTAATCAGCGGGTCCCAGGTTAGAGCCCTGGTGCGCCCATCAAAGGAAAATCTTTGGTTTCCAGTAGCTTCGCCAAATGTCTGTTGAGAACAAAACGAATTTCGTGCGACGTTTTAGGATGGGACGTCGCACGGCTGGATTACCGGGCGACTTTCCTTTGCTTCTGTATATTCTCCTTACTTACGTAATCTAGGCTAACGAGGGGAGGCGTCTGTCAGGTGCCTTCCTTTCTCCACGTGACGCTGCTGAACGAATGCCCGCGATCTAGCGATTCTAGATCCGCTGGCTTCCTTTGATGCGCGATGAAAATTCACGGCCGAGATGGCATTGGACGGCTTATCCGTGGGCACATTGCGTACGAACACCGCCGCGCGTCAGCACTTTCCCATAGGCCGCATCCACACGTGGCCCGGTTTGCCATCAGGCCATTCCTGATTCAGACAAAGCGAATTCACATTCGCGACTTTCGTCGCCAAAGCGAAGTTGTCCGGCGCCGTGAATTTGCCAGCGGCGACTTTGACATCCTTGACGTCGGCGACATCGAGTACAAACGCGCTTTGATTGCGATTCACAGCTCGGGCGAAGGCTTCGAGTGTGTCATTCGCGAGGAAGTCGAAACGGACGAAGTCCCACTGAGTCCACTGACGGAACAGATCGTCCAAACGGCGGGCGAACCAGGCACGATGCACGTCGTCTTCCATGTTCAGTGGTTTTGGAAGCATCGTATGGTAGGTTGGAATGGCAAATTGCTCGTCGCTGCATTGCGTCTGGGCGTACAGTTGTTTGACGACGGTAGCGCTTATGTACTTCGTCGCAATCGGCTCCGGTATTGTCTCGTACGCGCAATAAACCAGCGGGGCTTGCGAATGGGAGGCTGACCGGCGTGCGCTGAGAAGCTGCTCCCACCGTCGCTCAAGGTCGCGAAGATAAGTGTTTTCATCCGCGGCAAACAAGTCCTTGACCTGGCGGCCGCAAGCGTTTGCGAGTTTATCGACGCCGAGAGTTTCGAGCACATACCGCAAAACGCCTGGCGCTGGCGCGATATCACTCCCCTGAGAGGGGACGCCGAGCAGCAGCACGCCGATCGTGCGGGCCAACATTCCGTCGGGATCGTTGGAATTTTGCCACGACAAAAGCATGTTCTTGGCAATCAGGCCGCCCATGCTATGGGCAACGATGATGACCTGCTCGTAGCGTTCGAAAAGCCTGCTCGCTTCGATTTGTCCGCGGATCAGCCTCGCGGCCTCTGGCACGCTGAATGTGGCGCAGCCCGACGTCGTCAATCGGCTGTAGTCGACGCCCCAGACGCCCAAATCTTCAAGGCGGAGAGGAGCCGGCAATATATCTCGGAGAGCCGCCGCCGCCAAACGATAATCGTCCGACGCAATCATTTCCGGCCAGCTCTTGGAGCTCTGGGGATTGCGGAAGCTGTCGATCGCGCCATCGGCGCAAGATTCCCTCGCGGTCTTTCCTGAAGGCACCGCGCAGCCGCCCAGGCCATGAAGGAAGAGAACCGCGATTGGAGAGCGGCCGCGGCTCCACTCAATAACGCGGACGCTTTGAGCGCTCGCGAGAGAAATGCTTGCCAGAACAAGCAGTACGGCTAGCCAGACGATCCTCATTAGCATCGGCCTCCTTTAACGGAGGCCCAGGGCGCCTTGACCAGCGATCCGACGGTCGGCACCTCGGTCCAGATGTCGAAGCAACCTCGCGTCACTTGTCCGTTCAGCGTCACCTGGTTGGATGGAGCTACCGGCGACTTGACCGTCAAAGGCATGGTGAACTGACTGGGCTCGGACCCGCCACTCGCAAAGGCTGTCAGCTTATCCCGGTTGCTCATCATGGCAGTAACGATCGCAAGACGAAGCTCTGGATCGATCCGGCCTTGGCTTAAGTTGGTGGCCGTGGTGAAGATGATGGCGGCGAGCGTATACTGCCGGAAATCAGATGTAGCGCCTTGGTTGGCCAAAAAAGCCAACGCGTGATCGAACGTGCTGGCTTTCGCGCCATCCGGAATCTGAGAGCGCCGGCGCACCTCATTTCTGAATTGGTTCCAGAAACCAGGGTCTGACATCCCTGACGCGCCGGGAGCGAATTTGTCGGCGTCTGGCGAACGGCCGGCATTGGCGGCCTTGGTCAGATCCGAGAAGATGGCGTCGTTGTCCGAAGGCCCGGCATTGGCTTCCTTAGAACCGGCCGGCGCTCCCCAGACCAGGTCGCAATCGCGCGCCATGTCCTCCCGGACCGCGCAGGTCCCGATTGTGGATTCGGACCGAGCCTTTTGGAAGCGGCAGCCACATTCCTCGCCCAAAGCATCGGTTGCTGAAAGCGCGAAAATCGATAGGAGGGCCGTGACGCCATTCGCGGTCATACACCGGCTCGGCCTGATCGATTTTTGCGGGATATCCAGCGCGGCGAATGACATCCGTGCCTCCAAAACCATCAAAAAGTAACTTAAAGTCGTAATAGCTTCATTGCGGTATCACAGGTGATGTTAGGTTGCAAATAGATCCGAAACACGCACTGCCCGCGAGCCATTCGGTCGAACGAACAAACTCCCTTTTGGCTCATCATTTATGGGGAGTGATCCGCTTAGACGGGCAAAGTTCGCGTAGGCGGGAGTTCGGTGTAGCAGCGTATTGCTCCAAACATCCTCGTGACACCACGCGAGTGCGACGCCGAGTGCTACAAGTCCGACAGCAGACATCAAGCTGGCTAAGGCGCGCCTTGGCGCATCTCGCTGACGAGCCGCAATGGCCACGGGCGAAGCCCATCTCGTGTGCGAATACGATCATCGTCGTGCCTTGCTTGGCCACTTCTCTCATGACGCGGAGCACTTCACCCACGAGTTCTGGGTCGAGAGCCGATGTCGCCTCGTCAAAGAGTGTAACGGCGGGTCGCATCGCGAGCGCGCGGGCGATTGCCATGCGCTGCAGTTGGCTACCGGAGAGGCGGGCGGGATATTGGTCAGCGCTTTTCGGCCATGTCGACCTTCTCGAGCAACGCCAGCGCCTGCTGCCGCGCCTCAGCCCTGTCTCGGCGCTGAACCGACACGCGCCCCATCATGACATTCTGGAGCCCTGTCCGAAGCGGAAACAAATTGAAGCTTTGAAAGGCCATGCCCACATGCTCGCGGTTTCTGCCCTTCTCGTCAAGCATGCTACGACCACCCTCGGCCGGGCGTCGGCGGTGTGACTGCCTTGAGGTTCCGTCATGCGATCGATCGTCCATCGCGATTTCGATCGGCATCCAGCGTCGGCGCCTATCTGGGTTTAAGCCCGCCGGGCAGCCAGTCTGGCGAGACCGACATCAATGGCAAGATATCCCGATGGGGTGACCGTCTTCTCATTCGAGGCAGCTACCGTTCTGCTTCACCAGACGAAATAATGATCTTCTCGTAATCCAGCCAGCGTTGTGATCGCTCATTCGGGCAGCCCAAAATTCAGCCCGACCGCTTCTAAAATCCCTAGCTAGTCTCTTGCTGTGCTGACTGGACTTGCATCTGGCAACCTTGGCTTTTTTTGCCGCCGATGCGTTTGGCCAGCTTGCTGCCCCAGCGAAATGGGAGGGAAGGCGTCCCGGAGCGCGGAACACGTCTCGCAAACGTCGAGCCAACTGAACGGCTTGGGGGGAGCTCTGGCCACCGATGCTATATCGGAAATGCTCGTAGACGCTTAGGACTTCGCGATTGAGCGAACCTAATCGCTAGTGAGTTCCAATGAGGATCTCGACGCAGCCGATCACGACCTCGATCAGGATGAGCACGACAATGGCGACCTCCAGGCGAAAAGAGCGTTGCGTGTCGATAATATCCGTTAGCGCATTCCCAGTCTCGGAGATTGCCTTGAGCTTGCGCTCGAGCGTGTCGAGACGCTCAAGCAGTTCATATTCGTCCTCCAGACGCGAATAGAGACGGTCGAGCCCGGGCCTCTCCCCGAGCACGTCAGGCTTTTCCGCGACGGCGACACGGCCAGCGACGCGCTGCTGCACCAACAGCACGTTACCAATCAGTTGCAGGATTCCCTTGCGTCGGCGCGGCGTGCGGCCGCGCTGGGCGAGCTCTCGCGCAAAGGGCTCGATGACGTCGAACACGGCGCCGACACGGCGCTCGTCGCGGGCAAGCGCGGTGCTCTTGGCGATCGCGTCCGCGATTAGGAGCAGCCGGTCGTCGGAGAATTTGGCGATGCAGATTGGCCCGCCAGGCTGGATAGTCTCGGAGGCGTCATCGTTGCAGAGCTGCGCCTGCGCGGTCTCTTCCTCGTAGGGACTGAATTCGCCGATCACGCGCGGCTTCAAGGTGTCGACCAGAACCTTCTCTTCGGAGGGCGAGAGGCCGATCAGCACCACGATGCCGTAGCGGAAGATCACGGCGAGCCCGGCATGGACCCGGAAAGCGGCCGGCGTCGACGACACCATCGTTCCGATCTCCAGGCCCGCCGCATTGATGCGGTCCCCCAGCATCAGAGCACGAAACTCCAAACTCGGCGCGGCGTCCTGCCCCGGTGATGTTGCGAACGTGGCCACAGCAAGTTGATCGGCGTTCACACGAAAATCCTCATTGGACAGATCCAGATCACCCGTTTGCTTGCTTGCTCGTCGAGACGCGACGGCCGCACGCCGAAAGGGCCGCCATCCTTGCAGGGATGTAATCAGTCGCACTGTCCCGACAATCTTCGCGATAAAAGTCAATTACGCTCGTCGGATCGCGCACGCGAGGACACAGTCACTTCTATCGCGATGAGGTCGGCTTTCTGTCATCTTGGGCAAGTTGCACCTACTGTTCGTTCGGGAGCGCCGTTTAATGCTGCGATCATGTTCCGCTCGTGATCAGGCGGCTCGGCGTCGCATTGTCGCGACTGAAGCGAATATCAAGCAAGTGACTGTCTCATGCTTGAGGCTGGCGCGTACACTTCGACCCAGCGAAGCATGTCAAGGATGGGCAATGGGCTGGTGAGTCTCCATCCCTTATCCGCTTCTACTTGAGTTTCTGCCGCACGATCATTGCGCAGCAATCAAGCCCCTGCACGGAGCCGAGGGAGCCATGTCGCGGTTTGGTGGTTGGTTCCGTGCATATGTCAATGCCTTGTGGGCAAAGCCTCCGCGCTGCCAATTCGGGTCTTCCAACTTCGAGTGCTGCAACGCAAAGGTCCATTTACCCGGCCGGGCATGCGCGCGTACTTGTAAACGTAGAACATGAGCTATCTCCGGGCCAGCATCTACGCTTCGCTCTCGCCGCTAACAACCTGCCGGAATTGGTGGGCCGGCTCCCTCTTGGTTGCTTGATCATGCAGGAAGAAGTGCCGGACGAGATTGCGCATCTTGGTCAGCTTAACGGACCGCGGGGAGTTTCATTTGAATGCCACTCCATGCCGAGGTGTCTCCGCTCCAAAACAGCACGATCTACCTCAATCGTACGGCGCTTGACATGCTCCACGAATTTGAATCACAGCGCAAGCATTGGGCTGTGAAGGAAGTGGACCTTTACCGCGTAATGCAGATCCTGTCGTCAGCGCCCCAAGTTTTTCCAAATTGCCGAACATGAGAGTATTGAACCAACCCTCGCATCAATGATGATGCCGTTCATCGCAGATCTCGAGGGGCACGTTCATGCAGAAGCCGGTGTCGGTGGAAGGCCATTGCCGGACCATAGAGGACAACTTCGCACCGCCAAAAACGGGCTCGCAACAATCCATTTGGATGTGCTCGTCGGAAACTGATTGCCTTTCTGTAAGCGCCCGGCGGCTGCGCGAGCGTTGCTGCGCCAGTCGGACTTAGGCACGGCCATACTACCGGAGTTGATAGTTTTCTTGCTCTTCACCTATCAGCTAAGTTGAGCTGTTTCGGAAGGCACATGTCGTGCGCGCAAAGCGCGGCCGGGAGGGGAGAAGAATCGATGCGGTTTGATTTCACCGCGCTGCGTCACACCTCTCTCAATGATTGCCCCATTCGCTCAACTTGTTTCGCCCCTGCGATCGTGTCGCCTCGTCTTCCGTTGACAATTGCCCCGCGCCTTCAAAAGGACTATCGGATCGAAAATTCAGTTGAGAATGCAAAATGACCGATGACGGAGCGATTGATGCTGGACCGGTAAACTCTATTGGTGGATCTCATATCCTGCTTGACCTTTGGGAAGCGAACCACCTTTACGATCCGTCCATCGCGGAAGACGCAATCCGAAAAGCCGTTCGCGCAGCGAAAGCGACGCTGATCCACCTTCATGTGCATAGGTTCGTCCCAAGTCACGGCGTTTCGGCAGTAGCGTTGCTGGCCGAATCGCACATGACCTTACATACTTGGCCTGAGAGCGGCTATGTGGCTGCTGATGTTTTTGTCTGTGGCAGCGGTGATGCAAAAAGTGCAGTCGCGGTTTTGATCGAGGCTTTCCAGCCTAGACGATCTGACGTCCGCAGTGTGAGAAGAGGTAGCGGTCAGGCAAGTGGAACTTACGACCAAAGCCCATAAGGGTGCGCCGCAGCCAGACGTGGTCGCGGGAGGGGCATGCGATTGGTGGTCATGACCCGTCGACAGTAGGGCACAACGCACCAAGGGAGCCGATCAGTTCGGCCCGCCGGATCTCTCGCATCGGGCTACTGCCGCTCACCCTCATAGTCTTGACAAACAGACATAGTTTCGCGCCGATCTCATCAAGTCACCGCATCTGATTTTGTCGTCCGCACTGCAAAACTCCATTGATCTTCAAGCGTAAGGTCATCGAATGATGAGTGAGAATTCTTCTTCGCATACGCGCAAACCCGAGGTGTCAAGGCAACGCAATCAACATCCGACTTATCTTGCGTTCTCGGAAGACAGCGATCTCTTCGATAGATACAGCTATTGTCTGCGCCGCATCATTCATCTCGGCCATACGCCTTTTCAAACTGTATGCGTTGCGGAGACCGCGAATTATGGCGTCACTCTTTTCTTGGATGGCATGATCCAAAGCGCTGCTTTGGATCAGCAACTGTATCACGAACTCTTGGTCCAACCCGCGATGCTCGCTCATCCAGCACCTAGGAATGTACTGGTTATCGGCGGGGGAGAAGGAGCGACCATTTGGCAGGCGCTACGCCATAAGTCGGTCGAGACGGCAACGATGGTTGATCTCGACAGCGAACTGATTAATGTGTGCCGGAAATATCTGAAAGACTGGCATCGAGGAGCCTTCGATGATCCCCGATGCAGGCTCGTTTTCTCGGATGGTAGAGAGTTCATCGTAAACGACCAAGATCTTTATGATGTCATTGTCATCGATTTGAGCGATCTCGTTTCCGACAGCCCGGCGCTGGCTCTCTACACTCGGGAATTTTATCTGCGTATCAAAAGGCGGCTGAGGCCTGGCGGCGTTGTTGCCGTTCAGGCGCTGAGGTTTTCTTTTGCTGACGGCCGCGCTCATGCAATGCTGGCGCGAACGCTCAAGAGCGTCTTTGAGCAAGTTCATACTTACAGCGCGTTGATTCCGTCATTCTTGCGAGGTTGGGGGTTTCTCGTCGCATCTGACTGGTTCGACCCGAGCCGACTATCCGCGTCGGCTATGAATTCGACAATCTCAAAGCGCTTGGAGGCATCTCTCTCTCACTTAACCGGTGAATTCTTTAGGTCGTGTTGTACCCATTGCTCACAAGCGCAAAGGCTACTTGCGTCGGACGGGCCTATCTTTGAAGATAATAAGATGGGCGATCTCGATAAGATACTCGCACAACTGGTAACTCTGCACGGTGAATTTGACCGGCTGAGGGCTGGATCAGAATAGGTCCGGCAGTTGGTTGGGATCAATGAGCAGTTCGATGCTGCGGGATGTCCTCGGCCGCCTTCGGATTAATGCTGCCCGTTCGAGCGTCAGCACCATCTGATGAACCGATGGCGGGCTGACGCAGAAGTATTCCCGCATGTCGGTCTCGGCCGGGGGACGGCGGTGTAACCGCGTGTACAGGTGGATATAGGCCAGATATTGGCCCTGCTTTGCGGTGAAGGTTTTCCCGAGCGACTCACGCCGGCCATCCGATTCAGCTGGTGATCCGTGCCTCAACACGAGGAGGCACGGATGAATGTACGCTATCGGGTCGAATTGAGCCAAAGCGAGCGTGCAGAGCTCATGCACCTTATGAGCGGCGGCAAGCAGGCGGCGCGCAAGCTCAAGCGAGCCCAGATCCTGCTGGCTGCCGACGCCGGCGTCAGCGACGAGGACATCGCTGCAAGTGTCGGGGTTGGCGGCTCGACGGTCTACCGGACCAAGCGGCGGTTTGTCGAAGGCAACCTGGAGCGAGCGCTGAGCGAAGAACCGCGCCCCGGAGCAGAGCGCAAGCTCACCGGCAAGGAGGAAGCCCTGCTGGTGGCGACCGCCTGCTCGAGCCCGCCCGCAGGGCGCGCGCGTTGGACGCTGGAGCTGTTGGCGGGCGCAATGGTCAAATTGACCGCGCACGGGAGCCTGTCGCGCGAGACGGTGCGCCGCCGCCTGGCCGAGAACGATCTGAAGCCGTGGCGCAAAGACATGTGGTGCATTCCCCAGGTGGACGGCGACTATGTCGCCCGCATTCGATCTCTATGCCGAGACACCTGACCCGGAGCACCCGGTGGTCTGCTTCGACGAGAGCCCGATCCAGCTCATCGGCGAGGTGCGCCAGCCAATCCCGGCGAAGCCGGGGCAGCTCGAGCGCTACGACTGCGAGTACCGGCGCAACGGCACCGCCAACCTGTTTGTCTTCCTCGATGTGAACCGCCCCTGGCGCAGAGTGAAGATCACCGAGCGCCGGGTCGCAGAGGACTTCGCTGCCTGCATGCGCGACCTTACCGATATCCATTATCGTGCAGCGGAGCGCTTTCGCGTGGTGCTCAACAACGTGTTGATCTGAGGCCGGCCGCACGGCAAATAGGTCAGGCGACCGGGACCGAATACCCCATCTCTTCAGAAAGGCGGCTGCGCTTCATGCTCTGGTCCTCATATGCGCCAGAGCGAACGTCAATCTGGAGTAAGTCCAGGGGGCAAGGTCTCAATGGCAGGCGACCTCCCGCGAATGAGGAGCTTCCTCCGCGAAAGCCAGCGTCATGAATCGTCCGATGCAACAGTCTTTTCGTCATACTTCCCTCCTCGTAAAGCGCAATGGTCGCGATCAATAGACAATGACAGATCGAATGGATTTGCCCCCATGCATGAGATCGAAGGCTGTGTTTATCTCGTCGAGAGGCATCGTATGGGTGATCAGATCGTCGATCTTGATCTTGCCTTCCATGTACCAGTCCACGATCCGCGGCACGTCCGTGCGACCGCGTGCTCCGCCGAAGGCGGTGCCCTTCCACACACGACCGGTGACGAGCTGGAACGGCCTGGTCGATATTTCCCTGCCGGCCTCCGCGACACCGATGATGATCGATTCACCCCAACCGCGATGACAACATTCGAGCGCTTGTCGCATGACGTTCACGTTGCCCGTGGCATCGAAGGAATAGTCGGCGCCCCCGTCCGTCAAGTCTTGGATCGCCTGCACGACCTTGTCATGACCGACTTCGGACGGACTGATGAAATCCGTCATACCGAACTTCTTGGCCATTTCGACCTTCGCTGGGTTGATATCGACGCCAACGATTCTGTCGGCGCCCACCATTCGCGCGCCTTGAATGACGTTTAAACCGATGCCGCCGAGGCCAAAGACCACTACGTTCGATCCCGGACGCACCTTCGCTGTGTAGATCACCGCACCGATTCCGGTCGTAACGCCGCATCCGATGTAGCAGATCTTGTCGAAGGGAGCGTCTTCGCGGACCTTCGCCAGAGCGATTTCCGGCAACACCGTGAAATTTGAGAAGGTCGAGCAGCCCATGTAGTGGAAGACTTCACGTCCGTCGCAGGAGAAGCGGGTCGTCTTGTCAGGCATTAGACCTTGGCCCTGGGTAGCGCGTATCGAAGTGCACAGGTTGGACCGCTGCGACAGGCAGGTTTTGCACTGCCGGCATTCCGGCATGTAGAGCGGAATGACGTGATCGCCTGGCCTCAGCGAGGTTACACGTTCGCCAATCTCGCGCACGATTCCCGCGCCCTCGTGGCCGAGGATCACTGGAAATTTACCTTCCGAGTCCAGACCCGACAGCGTGTAGGCGTCGGTATGACAAATGCCCGTCGCCTTGATCTCGACAAGCACCTCTCCCTGTCGCGGACCACCGACTTCGATCGATTCTATCGACAGCGGCTTCTTGGCTTCCCAGGCGACGGCTGCTCTGGATTTCATACATGCTCCTTCGAGTGACAAATTCTGCAGGACGACGATCAGCATTCGTCACCCCGTAATTCTCTTTGCGTCAGTGATCGCGATCTATGGTGCCGCTCGCCTTCGCATCGGCCTTGACGATGCGAATCAGTCGTTTGGGCGATCAAGTCGGGGAAAGATCCGACTGGTCGTCGAGCACCTCCCGGATTGTTTTGCTCGAGATGAGCATCTTTGATGATCGGCTATGGAAAATTTCGCTATGCGATCAAATCCGGGAAGACCACCGAATGGCCGGTGATTGGTTGTCCTCGGTCCACTTCTGCGGATGCACGATGCGGCCTTTGAAATCCCTTCGCCAGCTTGGCCGGACGCTCGTAGCCGATCGCTGGGGTGAGCACCGTCGTAACCGCGGTGCTGGCCTCCAGGTGTCTCTGACATACTTGCGCATTCGGCGTGATGCGGAGGCCACATGGCCCGAGACATGTGAATAGCTTCTATAGGGAAATGCTTTGCGTTCGAGAATCAGACCAGAGCCCTCGTACGAAGTGACAAGCCCTTCCGCATGAGGTTCCACATACGGTCCCCATTTGAGAATGACCAACTCAGTACCACTGAGCACCTGGGACTGGCCGTCCGCGCCGCCGTCGATCACGAACTGATCAACATCGCGCGAATTCAGCCCGTGCTCCGCCAAGGTGGAGATAACGGCATCAAGAGTTTCGATAGCTTGATACCGCAGATTGTTATTCCGCTTCTCTTGCCCCACGCAAAAGACAAGCCGTCCGTTCTCGATAAGAGCAATCGCTCCGTCATGGCTCAATTTGAGGCCGCAAATGCGCATAGCGCCTCCATGTCTAACGTCCAAAAATCTAGCTTCCGCCGTATCTCGATGCAGAAACTGGGCCAAGCGAACCAGCGGAATCGCGCGATGTATTCGCTCCCGAATGTCGTTTCAGCTAGCAGGTTTGTCTGATTGCAGACTCAGGCATGTTCGGTCTGATGTAACCACACACGTGATGTGCAGTGACTGCCCGCACCGTCAGCGGGCTATAGGAGACGCGGCGTTGGACTCTCGGCGAGCGACACCAGAGTTGCCCTAAAGTTGCTCCGCGCTAGGAAGTGGGACCTGGAATGGGGCGCGTTTGAATCTCGATCTGCAGAACGAGAAAGAGACGGCTGCTCGCAGATTCCCTTTTCTCTTTTTGGGAGGCGGCCTCGGGTGTGATGGATCGTTTGGCGTTGAGCGAGGCCGCCTGGGAGCGACTGGCGCCGCTGATCATAGGCCGGCCCGATCAGAAGGGCTCGACCGGGCGGGACACAGGATGTGTGTGGAAGGTGTGCTTTGGATCGTGCGCACGGGCTCACCCTGGCGTGACCTTCCGGAGGCGTTCGGAAGAGCGTATTCCGGCGCTTCAGTCGATGGAGCATCAAGGGTGGAGCGGATCTTCGAGGCGATGTCCGATGATCCAGACTTCGAATATCTGATCGTTGATTCCACCATCGTCCGGGCGGATCAGAACGCCGCCGGGGCGAAAAAGGGGGGCTGAAGATCAGGCGCCTGCCGCTCGCGCGGCGGCCTGAGCCGAAGGTACATATGGCCGTTCGCGGCTTGGGATGTCCGGTATGGTTCATGCTCGCTGCGGGCCAGAAGGGCGATGCAACGCAATAGCTTCGCCAGATGTCTGTAGAGAACAAAACGAGTCTCGTGCGACGTTTTAGGATCGGACGTCGCACGGCTGAATCACCGGGCTACTTTTCCTTTGTTTCTGCATCTTCCTTACTTATCGATACAGCGCGCAGATCCGATGGTAAAGGTCGATGACGTCCTCGTCGTAGAATACGATACTAGGCCGAAAAAAATCGGACAATCTATTCTCCCCGTCCGCCGCAGGGACGCCGTGCCGACCTGGAAGGCGGTCCAGCTGATAGTTAGTTAAACTACAGTCTGCACCAGACTCCGGGGCCGAAACGTCTTGCCGAGCCCCAGAAGGAGGGGGGCGCACGCAGGGGCGCGGCTGCCGAGTGGCATCGCCTGGCCTGCTCAAGCGCAGCGCCGAAGGCCGGGGAGACCGCAGCGGCGAGCGCCGTCGGCCCTTGCGGGCGCCGGGAAGCGGAGCACCTGCTCAACGTTCCAAAGCTGAAAGTCAGAGAACCTGTCTCAAGCAGGGAGCCGAAAGGGCTACCCAGTCCGCTAGTAGGCGCACGGATTCCAAATCGCGACGGCGGTTCGAGAAGTCGATTGAGCTGGCTGAAGGATGCGGGTTTTCAGCCGTCGCTCTTGGCCCGCCATACAACTTCTCGTCTTCGCGATCGTAGTGGCGATCGCGCTCGAGCGCGCACGCTTGATAGGCCACGTGGAAGTCATGCCGGGGTGACGCGAACGTCCTCCTTTTTTGAATACAGGCTCATTGGATTGAAGTGATCTCCTATTTGGCCGGCCGCGTGACACCGTCGGCGGAGTCGTCCAACCAGGACGCGCGAGAAAGCGCCACCGGCAGGCCGGGCCCGGCACGACACACACAGCGCATAGAGCCCAATCGCTTGCGACGCGCTCAAGTCACGGGCGTTTCGACCGAATATACAAGGCGCGAAGCAACTCCAGACCATACGGTCGGCTGATCGATCAGTGCATGCGCGACGTGTTGGCGATCAGCGCCAGTGATCCAGCAACTTTGGCCTGGCGTGTTCACACATTCTACAAAGCAGAAAGCCACTCGCCCCGTTCATACGATCAACGATCTGCCGAAAATCTTGCCCTTCGAAGAGCTCGTTGTAGTCATCACGTAGAAGATTTCCAAAAACATGGCGCCTCTCGAAATCCATGCAACAGAGTGTGATGTCGCCGTTTGGCAAAAGAACATTGCGATAATGCCTTCCTTCAGCACATGTGAGAACTCCAGCTATTGGCGCTCGTGGTTCAGCGATCTTAGGGTCGACGCTTCCACCCCTGCTGATCAGCGATCCCTTGCGAACCAGCGCCTCGGCGGGGATGAGCTTGACGAGATCAGGATGGATCTCGCCGAAGGCATGGAATTGTATCGAGGGAATGTCTGCGTCCACCAATTGACGGAAAAAATCGAGATAAGGTTTCCTGACAAGGCGGCTATTCATGTACTCGCCGCTATCAAATACGTGGACTACAAACGCTTTAAAGCGCAGCGGCTGTAAGCGGCGTAGATCGCGCTCGTTCATTCCCACAAGCGTTGTGTAGATTCGGATGCCATGGCCACACGCGTGAGCCTGCTCGACCATCTCTGTACAATCCCGATTGAGCCATGGTTCGGAATAGCCAGAAAAATGAATGTCGACCGCTGTCGGTAGACGCGCCAGACATCGTTTAAATCCTTCAAGCGGCAGATACTTCACATCGGAAACTGTCCTCTGACGCTCTGCGAACTTTTGTTGCGGACAGTATTTACATCCGACAATACAGCCTGTCGTGGTCGTTATTTCTAAGACCCTGCCCTCCGGTATGTGCGCCTCTCTTGAGAATGGCCTGTCCATGTTTTTCGTTCCCTGTCGGGGGCCGCTGCAAGCTCAAGTTTGGACGCAAGGCGCGATCCTGCTCGAGTCTTGGGGCGCTGTCTGCGAGCCATAGGAAGCAGGATTTGGGCCACCGCTCTTCGCTGTCGCACGATTCCCACGGTGTTAGTTTCCCGACACATTGCGGTTTAGCGAAGCTCCCGTACCGGGAGCGCTCGAATTGTTGTCTGCTGGCGGGGGTGGGGGGGTGTCCGATGGACGGCCGCCGAGGGACATCGAACCCGCGACGCCTGCGACCGCAGCGTCGATCAGTCCAGCACGGCCAATAATCGGGTGAGGGCTGCTTCCAGCTTGACCTGGCCAGCCTCGGCTGCAGCAAGACGGTTGCGGGCATCCTCGACGACGTGTTCGGGAGCGCGAGCAATAAAGTCCGGGTTACTGAGCTTCTTGGCCAGCTTGCCGGCCTCCGCGCCTAGGTTGGTGATCTCCTTGGTGAGGCGGGTGCGCTCTGTGGTCAGCTCTATGAATTGGGCAACCGGCAGCGCCAGCGTCGCGCCGGCGATTACATAGGAGACCGCCCCCGGGGGCACAGCGTTGACGAACCGCACGTCGGCGACGCGCAGCAGCCGGGTAATGAGTTGCGCATTAGCCGTCAGGGCCTCGCGTTGCGTCTCGGAGGCCTCGACCACCAAGAGCAGCGGACGCGCGGCGGGAGGGATGTTCAGCTCCTGGCGCACCGATCGGCCTTCGGAGATGGCATCAATGATCAGTCGGATTTCGGCATCGGCAGCCGGGTCGATCAAGCTCTCCGCGAGCTGAGGCCAGGTCGCGGTCATGATAAAGCCCTGGTGGTCGCGCGGCGCACCAAGGTGGGCTGTCTCGGCCCAAAGTTCCTCGGTGAGGAATGGCATGATCGGGTGCAGCAACTTGAGGACGACGTCCAAGACCCAAGCCGTAACAGTGCACGTCTCGTCCCGAACGGCATTGTCTGCGCCGTTCAGTGCCGGCTTGCTCAGCTCAATGTACCAATCGCAGAAGACATTCCAGATGAAGCGATAGAGGGCGTCGGCAGCCTCGCCGAAGCGGCACTCAACCAGCGCCCCGGTCACGACGTTCGTCGTCCGGGCCGTCTCGCCAACAATCCAGCGGTTCAGCGGCATCGTTGCCAGCTCCGGCGAAAACGTTTCCCGCCCGCACCTGTTCAATTGGGCGAAGCGCGTCGCATTCCAGAGCTTGGTGGCGAGATTGCGGTAGCCTTCAATGCGTTGCCGGGACAGTTTGATGTCGCGTGCAGCTCCAGACATGGCCGTCAGCGTGAAGCGCAGGGCGTCAGCTCCGAACTCGTCTACTAGATCTAAGGGGTCCATGACGTTTCCCTTCGACTTCGACATCTTCACGCCACTTGCATCGCGCACGAGAGCATTGATGAAGACCCGCTTGAAGGGCACTTCGCCCGTAAGCTGGAGGCCCTGCATCATCATCCGGGCGACCCAGAAGGGTATGATGTCGAAACCCGTGATGAGAGTGTGAGTAGGATAGAAGCGTTTGAGGTCGGGTGTCTTGTCGGGCCAACCGAGCGTCGAGAATGGCCAAAGCGCCGAAGAGAACCAGGTGTCGAGCACGTCCTCGTCCTGAACGAGCGGCTCGTCGCGGCCATAGTGCGCGCTGGCTTGAAGCCTGGCTTCCTCTTCGGACTCCTCGACGAAGATTGTGCCGTCCGGGCCGAACCAAGCCGGAATGCGATGACCCCACCAGAGCTGACGCGAGATGGTCCAAGGCTGTATGTTCCGCATCCATTCGAAGTAGGTTTTTTCCCAGTGCCTAGGAGCGAACACTGTGTCGCCATCAACAACCGCCTTGATCGCCGGCTGCGCTAGCACCTGGGTGTTCACGAACCATTGGTCAGTCAAAAAAGGCTCGACCACCACGCCCGAGCGGTCTCCATGGGGGACCGCATGGCGGATTTTCTCGGTGCCTCGCAGCAGACCGAGGGCGTCACACTCCTCGATCACTTTCGCGCGTGCGGTAAAGCGATCTAGCCCGCGGTAGGCCTGCGGAGCGTTTTCGTTAACGCGCGCATACTCGTCTAGGATATTGATCATCGGCAGGCTATGGCGCTTGGCCACCTGAAAATCGTCGAAATCGTGGGCAGGCGTTATCTTCACCGCTCCGGAGCCCTTCTCGGGATCCGCATGTTCGTCGGCCACGATCGGAATCAGCTTGCCGACGATCGGTAGAATGACCTCTTTTCCCACGAGATGCTTGTGGCGCTCGTCATCCGGGTGAACAGCGACGGCTGCGTCACCTAGCATAGTCTCGGGACGCGTTGTGCTTACAACGATCTCGCCGGAGCCATCCGCCAGTGGATAGGCGAGATGCCAGATGTGGCCCTCCATCTCACGCTGCTCGACCTCCAGGTCCGAGATTGCGGTCTGGAACTGAGGGTCCCAATTCACCAGGCGTTTGTCGCGGTAAATCAGGCCTTCCTTATGGAGGGTGACGAACACTTTGCGCACCGCGCGCGAGAGGCCCTGGTCGAGGCTGAAGCGCTCCCGGCTCCAGTCGCAGGAAGCGCCTAATCTGCGCAATTGCTCAACGATCTTGCCGCCGGAGGCGGCTTTCCATTTCCAGACCTCAGCGAGGAAGTCCTCTCGGCCCATCTCGCGGCGGTTGATGTTCCCCTCCTGTGCGAGCTGGCGTTCGACCACCATTTGCGTGGCGATGCCGGCGTGGTCTGTGCCCGGTAGCCAGAGCGCTGCTTTGCCACGCATACGCTCGAAGCGGATCAATACGTCTTGCAAAGTGCTATTCAGCGCATGGCCAATATGCAGAGAACCGGTAACGTTCGGTGGCGGCATGATGATCGAAAACGACGCTGCTCCCGGTTCATTGGTCGGCGCGAAGGCGCCCGAAGCTTCCCAAGCGGCGTACAGCCGTGGCTCAGCGCTCTTTGGATCGAAAACTTTTTCAAGCATGATTTTCTCCATCGTTAACGCGGATGGAGAATGCCGATCCATCCACAAAGTGAGGATCGGATGGCGCCGACGTTCAGCGGCGGATCACGTCCTCAACAGAGGACGGCCTACGATTCCGCGGATTGGCGTGTGAATACTCATGTTTTCCGACTAGCGCATGTTCACTTGATACACAAGCCGTATCTGATCAGCTTGGGCTTCATCAGATTGTGAGTTCTCGCGCGACTGGGCCGTTGGCCCGGCACGGGGTCCATGATCAACGCACCGGAAATTTTCGGACTTGTTTTGGACCTTCGGGCTCGCCCTCTTCTCGGACTTCCTCTTCCGATAAAGAGCTTGGACGATGTGACGGTCTGAAAAGGTATAGGCCAGTAGCGACAGCCGCGATTACGCTGCCGAAAAGGGCGTACTGCTGCGCTTCACTAAAGGCCGCGAATATCGTTGGCACACTATAGACGACAAGACCGACGACGGCCGTAATCAATGTCGTCAGGGCCTGCACTCGACCAATGAACGCTGTCTCTACGAAAGTCAGTAACGCGGCATCTGCTGCCGCGCGAGAAAGACTCCAGAGAACCCCAGCCAAAGCGTAAACGGCAACTGCTATCATTCTCTGATTTGTAAACGAGAACAGGATGAGGGACAGTCCGGCTGTAACCAGCAAGGGGATAACGGCTACGCTTAGTTTATCAGCCAAAGAGTGATGTGCTGAGCCGGCAACGGCCGCGAATCCCGCTGCTGCTGCGATCATCTCCAAGGTCCCAAAAAGACTGGTGCTGCCTTTGAGTTCATGTACCACGAACCCGGGCAGCAAAAGATTGGTCGTCTGGATAATTGAGAATGCCAAGCCAACGGCGATCGTCGCATTGAGCGCACCTGCGTCTTGGCGAAGATACCTCAGCGCCCGCCAAGAGGCTCCGAAAAATCCAATCGTGTTTCCAGTCGTAGAAGAGCGCAACGCTGAAAGGCGCATAAAGCTTAAGCAAGAAACAGCGACTAACGCCAGCACCGCCAGCAACATGGCGGTTGTAGACGAGCCGAATTTATCAATCGATAACCCTGCAAGGCCGGTGCCGGCTGCAATCCCAGTCTGCTTTGCGAGCGATATCTGAAATGACACTCTCGCTCTGTCATGTGCGGCAACGGTCATTTGCGTTAGCGCACTGATGGCGCCCATCTGAAGCGAGAACCCGAAGCCTCCGATGGCGCCCGAAGCGATCAAGATGGCGGACGAAGCGACTCCATGGGGAAGCAACTCGGGTAGGGAGAAACCCATGAATCCAATGGCACGCAGCGCTTGTCCGGCGGTTGCGACAGCTCGCTTGTCGTGCTTGTCCACGATATGGCCAGCGATGGGCGCTAATGCGAATGTTGAGCCGTTGGTGAAGATAAGGACCAGTCCAACAAACCCGGTGCCACCATAATGGAACGCGCCCCAGGCCGGAATGACAATGCCGGCTCCGACAAGTATGAAGGAGATGAATAAATATGTTAGGAGGCCAAGTCTGGCACCCGAAGGCTTCATGAACGTTGATAGTCCATCGTTAACGTGCGAGCGTCATCTCTCATTCCGACCCACTTGTACATAGCAGATGTAACTATGAACCGCGAGGCGCTGATCAAGGAGCTGCCGACAGGGACGGCAAACGGAGCATATCAGCCGTCGGTCGTTGGGCGCATCCCACCGCTCAGCGGTATCGGGAGTTTCGCCAGGACCGAATAGAGCGGCATGATGGCCGTTCCGCAAGGCAAAGTGCGGTGCTGAAACCACAGCGTCAGTGCCGCAAGCGGCTATGGGGCAAGTGCGATACTGCGGTCGCCAGTCAGACGATCGAGCTCGCGTTCACGGATGAATTGCCTCGCTCGAGCCAAGTCTGATTTCGCCATGTGCGCGACGCATTCAAGTAAAGTCGGCTTCGCGGCGAAGATGCGCCGAACCCTCTCATTGTCGTCCAGGTTTGGGTAGTATTTGTCGAATAGCGGTCGGAAGTTCTCGATGGTCGCTCGAATCATCTCCAGTTCCGATACGCTCCGTTGGGAAACCCTCTGTGGATCCACATAGGCGCGGTACAGATAATACGGAGTCGAGAAGTAGGCGATTTTGTTATCCAATCCCTTTGTTATTCGATGAGAAAGCAGCGAGGCGCCGAAGCTCCAATCAGTCCATTTGACAATTTTGGGATTATAGCCACCGAGTTCGACGGCGTCCTCCGTTCGATAAACGATTGACGCCGGCACGTGATGCTTAGCTGCCACTAGCTCCTCAGTGAGGGGATAGGCGGAGCTGGTAAACCCCCTGCAATCGCCAATCATGAGAGTTGCGCAATGTGTGAAGGCGAGCCTGGGGTCGGAGCTCAATGCGTTCACGGCGCGGTCCAGGTACGCTCCCTTCTTCAGGGCAGTTTCGTTTTCGTTCAGGCAGTCATCCGCATCGACGAAGGTTGCATAAGCATACCGGGCGGCAAATAGACCGGAGTTTCGAGCCGCGGGCAGTCCTTTATTTCGATCGTGATGTATGAGACGGATAGCTTTGTTGGTGTTGAAGCTAGCGAGTATTCGCAGTGTTGTTGGATCGTTACTGCCATCGTTTACGATAATCAATTCATGAGGTATTCGGATTGGCTGACGAAGAACGGATGCGACGCATTCTGCCAAGTAGGAGCCAGCATTGTAACAGGCGACGGCTATCGTGACGCCGTGCCTTGGGCAAGGCGGCGCCAGTTCAGGTCGTGAGGGGATGGATGTGTGTGTGCCCATCATCATCGGCATTCCAGCTCAAATCCGAGATGTGACGTTCGGTACCCATCCTGGACCGAGCCAAGAGGCGCACACAAGCTGCTATTCCTGGCAGCTGGACAATGACGCTACCAGCAGTTCTTCTCGTTTGTTGTGATGCGTTCGTAAATGATGTGAGCGGATCATCCTTTCGTCGGTTCGGCAGACCCTATTCAATGTCAAATCACCTTGTAATTGTGGGATTTGGTCCCGTTTCTGGCTACAAGTACTCGCGGTGCATTCGAGCCGCCATGCAATCCGGAGCTATCGCCGGATATTCAGTCATTGACCTTCAATCGCAACGTGATGCCGTCCTGCGTAGACTGGCTGGGTTGCCGGCGCAGCCAATGCATACGATGTTCGTCCCCGATCCGGAATTGCATGGCGGTCCCGATGCGACCTTAAGCCATGTCGCTCCGTTCCTTAAGGATCGTGCCAATGAAGGTATCGAAACTCTGAAGGTTGTCATCGCAACAGAACCTCAGGCGCATGAGAGCTATTTGCGGCATTGCATGTCAGCGGGATACGATACGCTAACGACCAAGCCTTTATTGGTGCCGATGCGCGACGGTGTATTCGACGGCGGCTCGATCTATCAGCGCACAAAGAATCTACTCGCCTGGGCAAAAGGCGGTAAGGGCCAGCACAGTCTGATCGTACTGGATCGTCACCACGAGATATACGAAAAGCGGATTCGTTCCCAACTCGCGGTGATGATGGAAAGGCTAAACGTTCCGATCACTTCGATCAACTTCAAAACAGCATCCGGCGTGTGGAATCTTCCCTATGAATACGCACTCAGGGAAGACCACCCGTACAAGTATGGCTACGGCATGCTGATGCACGGCGCCTATCACTATGTTGATCTTGTAACCCGCCTCTTGCAAATGAGCCGTCGGATGTATGCGGACGATGAACTGTGTTTGCGCATCAGTGGCTTCTCAGCGTTTCCGAGAGATCAGGCGAAACGGCTGCCTCTTGGCATAATGAATAAGCTGGATAACTACCGTGAGCATATGGCGAGCTTTGATCCAGGAATCCACTATGGAGAGACCGATGTCGTCGCATCGTTGGCACTCTGTTTTCGCCGCACCCAGGTAACATTATGTCTAGGAACTATTGCTCTTGAACAGACGACGCCGGGGATGCGGTCATGGGGAACGTTCCCGGAGGTGCCATACAACGTCAACGGTCGACTGCACTGCACAGATGTTTGCGTCTGTTTAGGGACACTCTTTTCCATCAACGGACATGTTGTGAAAATTCCTATCTCCTCAAGGAAAAGCCAATCAGACTTGCGAGGAAAGAACATCGGGATTGTGACATCACGATCGAATGCACTCGTTGCTGGAACTCAAGATTTCCTAACCGAAGAGCGCATAACGCATCCATATGGAAATTCCTTCTCTTATGCGGCTGAATCGGCATTGTTTCAGGACTAGATCGACGGCAGAAGAACCTACAGCAATTTGGACTCTCACTTGGCGACCGCTGCCGTGATGGATGCGTTGGCGCGCGTGGTTCAAAGCAACGGGGAAACGATTGAAATCGGTTTTGATTTTGCCGAACCCGACTGGCCGCCAACAACGTACATTTCTAATGCTGTAGTTCCGGAAGGCCGCGCAATGCAGTTTGCGGCGTCTCGATGAGATGTCGAGTGACGCGGAATTCGAGGAGGGCAGAACGGCCATTGAAATCCCCAATGGAGGCCTAGCATTCACCGGAGAACAGAACGAGCTGTCGGGACGGAAGATGGTTCCTGAAAGCTGCAAAGATTATCATGAAAGACGTACAGCGCGACTGCCGGAACATGGTTGGCCATCTATGCTCGATGGCATCGGCTAGCGGAATCCGCAACTGAGTTGGCGAGCGCAAAGCGCTGGGCTGAGCGAAGAAGCTACGGTTGGCGGCATTTTGGAGTGACATCGCGTCTGATCCGCGATTGACACGCGCCACATGGATGCGACCCCAACGCTGTTCCGGATGACGTTGCCGCCCGCCAAGGGTTTGGAGAGGCGGCTGAACTCCCCAATTGCGCAGCCACGGCCTTCCCTCCGGCTGAGCAACGCCTCTCATCCTAATGTCCTTCAGAATCGCTCTATGGAGGAAGTTGCAGACGTCATGATATTCTGCGTGGTTCAAGCGAACCACAGGCGTATGTGCGAATTCCCAGAAAGATCGGATCGAAAGCGAACGCCTGGAAACCGTTAGAGCAGTCTAGGCGAACATAATGAACGGAACCTGGATACGGCAAAGATCATAGTATCTGAGACGTGCTACTTTTGCCGCTCGGTGGTCGAAAAGAGCGACAGGGCGAGATCAAATGGCGCTTGGCAGACTCGTGTAAACAAACTCCATCGGGTCATCCATCGTACCAAGAAATTAAATGGCACATACAAAGTACCTTTCCGGCGTATCGTCTCATTATTTATCTTTGCGAAACGCATTTTTTGCGCCCGTTGCGTCTTCGCTCGTGTACGCATGGTCAGCGTATCCTTGACTTGACCAGATTCCCGTAGCAGGCTGGCGGCTTCTGCGGGGCGCGCTTGCCGTCATTCGGTCGGTAGCGATTTCGTTTTTGTCCCTTTGATTGCTCCGGACCAGGGGAGACCCGCGACGGCAAAAGTTTTGTGGGAGAACAGATGAGTCGTCATACGATCGAAGTAAACGAGAAGCGGATACCTGATATTTTTGCGACAAATACCTTTTTCCGAATCCGCTGACTGCCGCGCCGATCTAACTCGTCCTTGCGCAGGAGCTACAATATGTCGACCTACGTCCTCGTCCACGGTGCCTGGCACACCGGAGCCGAGCTCGAGCCCGTCGCCGCCCCCATTCGTGCCGCCGGCCACACCGTCCATACCCCCACGATCAGGGGCAACCGGCCGGGCGACGCCAAGACCACAGGGCTCCAGGAGGCGATCCAGTCCATCGCCGATTATCTTGCCGAAAACAATCTGAAGGACGTGATCCTGCTCGGCCACTCCTATGGCGGCATGGTGATCACGGGGGTCGCCGACCTCGTGCCGGAGCGCATCCGCCGGCTGATCTACTGGAATGCCTTCGTCCCCAACAACGGCGAGTCGCTCAACGACCTGGTGCCGCCACACTATCTCGGCCTGTTCGAGGCGATCGCCGCCGAGCGCGGCGACGGCTCGGTGGTGCTGCCATTCCCGATCTGGCGCGAGGCGTTCATCAACGATGCTGACCTGGAGCTGGCGCAGCGTGCCTACGACATCCTCAATCCGCATCCCCTCAAGACGTTCAGCGACAAGATCGTGCTGAAGACCAACCCGGCCGAGATGCAGCTGGCGAAGTCCTACATCAACTGCACCGAGGATACCGCGCTGCCGCACGGCTATCCCTGGCATCCGCGGTTGTCGGAGAAGCTCGGGCTATTCCGACTGGTTCAGGTGCCGGGCAGCCACGAATTGTGCTTCTCCGATCCGGCCCGCCTGGCACGCGCGATCATGGAGGCGGGGCGGGATTAAACTTGCTGTGTCGCGAGACCCTGACCGGATCGCTCCGAGATAGCGAGGGCCGACCTTTCCGGTGGTTCGTCGGTGCAGGATGGTTCATGTCCATCAGGTTCTCGTGCATGAAAGTGTAATGGCAATTGACGACCCGTCCGAACCGTCGCGTCTTGTAGGCGCGATCCGCGGCGGCGCCAAGCGTCGTGGGCAGCGGCTTGGCGGCAGGTGGCCCGGCCATACCAGCACGACGCCATCCAGCTCGCAGCACGGATAGGCGCGCACGCCGTTGGGAAGCCCTTGCCGAGATAGGGAACGTCGACGCAGCGACCCGCAGCGACCCGAGGAGTCGTAGCTCCTACCGTGATAGCAGCAGTGCAGGTGGCAATCCCTGACAACGCCCTTCGACAGCGGAACCCACCGGTGGGCGCAGCGATCTTCCAGCGCAAACAGATCGCCATTGTCGGCGCGAACAATGACGATGGGCTCGCCCGCAAACGAGGAAGCAAAGGCAGATCCGCGATTCACCTCATGCGACCACGCCAGGGGATACCAGTGATCGGGGTGCGAGCCGATCTTCCGAAGGTCGGCCGACACCGGACTTGCGCCGATGCCGGCAGGGTTCGTTACCGGATTCACGAAGCGGACACCTCCGATGTACCGAGGTGGATGGCGAGGATCTCTTCGGGAGTCTCCCGAACCTCGATCCGCTGCTCCCCACTGCCGACGAACTCCAGCATCGTCTTGTCGCCATCGCGCCACATCCCGCCGACTAACGAGAAATTGACGTGATAGGGCTTGCCGCCGTCGAAGCGGGTGCATTTGATCCAGAAGCGCATCGGCAGTCTCCGTGCAGGAACGGGAGGTAAGGCTACGTCGGCATCAAGACGCCTTGCGCAATTCGCGTGCGGCGGCGACCATGTTGACGAGTGCAGGTCGAACTTCTTCCCATTTGCGGGTCTTCAGGCCGCAATCGGGATTGATCCAGAGTTGCGAGTCCGACAGTCGCTTCCGGGCCAGCGTGATGAGATCCCGCATCTCGCTGGTCTCGGGGACGCGCGGCGAGTGGATATCGTAGACGCCCGGGCCGATGTCGTTCGGATATTTGAAGCTGGTGAAAGCATCGAGAAGCTCCATCTTCGAGCGCGACGTCTCGATCGAGATGACGTCGGCGTCCATGGCCGCAATCGCGTCGATGATGGCGTTGAACTCCGAGTAGCACATGTGGGTGTGGATCTGCGTGGCATCGGCAACGCCGGTCGAGCAGATGCGGAAACTCTCCACGGCCCAGTCGAGATAGGTCTTCCATTCGGAGTGACGCAGCGGCAGGCCCTCGCGAAGCGCGGCTTCGTCGATCTGGATCATGGTCGCGCCGGCCTTTTCGAGGTCGGTGACCTCGTCGCGGATCGCGAGCGCGATCTGGCGGCAGGCCTCGCTCCGCGGAAGATCGTCGCGCACGAATGACCAGTTCAGGATCGTCACCGGCCCGGTGAGCATCGCCTTCATCGGCTTCTTCGTCAGCGACTGCGAATAGCGCCACCAGTCGACCGTCATTGGTTTTGGCCGCGAGACATCGCCGAACAGGATCGGCGGGCGGACGTAGCGGGAGCCGTAGGACTGCACCCAGCCATACCGGGTGAAGACGAAGCCGGAGAGCTGCTCGCCAAAATACTGCACCATGTCGTTGCGTTCGAACTCGCCATGGACGAGCACGTCGAGCCCGATCTCCTCCTGCCAGCGCACCGTGCGGGCGGTTTGCTCCTTGAGTGCTCGTACTGCGCGTCGGTCAGCTTGCCCTTGGCATGCGCGGCGCGGGCATTGCGCACGTCCGCGGTCTGCGGGAACGAGCCGATCGTCGTCGTCGGGAAGGCCGGAAGGCCAAAGCGCTTGCGTTGGATCTCCGCGCGGCTCGCAAAAGCGCTGGTACGACGGCGCATGGCGTCGTCGATCGCCGCCATGCGTTTGGCGACCGCCGCGTCGTGGATCTTGGGTGAGATCTGGCGGGCTTTCGCGGCCTTGTCCGAAGCGGCGAGGGCATCGGCGACGCTGTCATCGCCTGCGAGGGCCCTCGCTAGCGTGGACAGCTCCGCGATCTTCTGCACCGAGAAGGCAAGCCAGCTCTTGACGTCGGGATCGAGGCCGGTCTCAAGCTCGAGATCGATCGGCGTATGCAGCAGCGAACAGGACGGCGCGATCTGCACGCGGCCGGGGCCGAGCCTGGCAATGATCGGCTTGTAGCGGTCGATCAGCGCCGACAGGTTGGAGCGCCAGACGTTACGGCCGTCGATGACACCGAGCGAGATCACGAGGTCGGCGCGGGCGCCGGATTCGACCTGGCTCAGCTGCTGCGGCGCGCGGATCAGGTCGACGTGCAGCCCGGCTACCGGGAGCGCCAGAGCGGTTGCAAGGTTGTCGCCAATCGCGCCGAAATAGGTGGCGAGCATGATCTTGACGTTGGGCACGTCCTTGGCGAAGCGCGTATAGGCGCGCTGGAGTGCGTTCCGCTCGATCTCATTGAGATCGAGCACCAGGCAAGGCTCGTCGATCTGGACCCATTCAGCGCCGCGCTTGGCGAGCTCCTGGAGAACGTCGACATAGACGGGCAGCAGGCCATCGAGCAGCGAGATTGGATCGACCGCCGCGTCATGGCTTTTGCCGAGCTTCAGGAAGGTGACGGGACCGACCAGCACCGGACGGGTCTGATAGCCGAGCGCCTTGGCTTCATCGTACTCCTGGATCACCTTGCGCGAGGAGAGCTTGAAGGTCTGGCCCTTGTGAAATTCCGGAACCATGTAGTGGTAGTTGGTGTCGAACCACTTGGTCATTTCCTGCGCTGTTGCACCTGTCCATGATGGGCGTGACCGCAACTCGCGTCGTGTGCGTCGCCCTGTGATCCGCGTGCCATCGCGAAATAGGTCTTGAGCGAGACCAGGCCGCCCTTCCAGCCGTAGGCATCGGGGATGGCGCCAACCATGACGCTGGTGTCGAGCACCTGGTCGTAAAGCGAGAAATCGCTCGACGGGATGATGGTTGCGCCGAGCGATTTCTGGCGAGCCCAGTTGGCAGCACGGAGCCCGGCTGCGATTTCGAGAAGCTCCTGCTCGCTGATCTTGCCGGCCCAGAAGGCTTCGAGCGCGAGCTTGAGTTCGCGGCGTGGCCCGATGCGGGGCGTGCCGAGTGTTGCGACTGGAAGTGAAAGAGAAGTCATAGCTTTAACCCCATTGTGGTGGGGGCAAAAGGCCATGGCGGATGCAGGCAGGGCAGCCGCAGATGCGGCAGCTGCTTGGCGTACCACCGGGACACCCCGCCCGTGGACGATTATGTTGTCGGGGGCAGGTCTCCTGGCTCGCGGGTCGTCGCCTGCATCCTGGCCTTCCCAAAGCACGTGCTTCAGTGACACTTTTGGATGCGAGCTCACCGCTTACAGTTGCGGGGGCAGCGCCGGCATTGCGTCAGTCCGAATGGACCGGGAGCGCACCGGCTTCCCTCTTAGCTCCGGATCAAGTGGGACCCGGAGAACCTCGACGATTCCGATTATCTGGAAGAGAGGGGGGCGTCAACCTCTCGCCGTTCACTTGCGCTGCGGCATACCGGACGGAACGATTGTTTGAATGATCGAGGCATCCAAAGCTTCGTAATTGTGTAATCCGATTGTCGCGTAGAGTTCCGCGCGCGTCTGCATACGGTCGACGAGCTTATGCGTGCCTCCATCACGCGAAATTGCAGCATAAAGTTCTGCTTGCGCTTTGTTCGCCACGCGCAACGAGGACACGGGCCAGATCACCATGGCGTAGCCCATCGCCTCGAACTCCGCGGCTGTGAAGAACGGCGTCTTTCCGAATTCGGTCATATTGGCGAGCAGGGGTAAGCCAGGCATACGCTCGGCAAAGGCGCGGAACATCTCGGCAGTGTTAAGCGCTTCGGGGAAGATCGCGTCGGCACCCGCCTCCATATAGAGTTTGGCACGGGCAACGGCGCCATCGAGGCCTTCGCTTGAGGCCGCATCGGTCCTGGCGATGATCACGAGATTGCGACGAGCTTTTGACGCGGCTGCCACTTTGGCTGCCATATCATGTGCATCGGCAATTTTCTTGTCGTTCAAATGACCGCATTTCTTCGGCAAGATCTGGTCTTCGAGATGAAGCGCAGCTGCGCCGGCATCCTCGAACACGCGCGTGGCATGCATGACGTTGAGTGCCTCGCCGTAGCCGGTGTCCGCATCGACGAGAAGGGGCAGGCCCGACGCGCGGACGATCTGGCGGATGAAGAAGGCAACTTCATCAACGGTGATGATCCCGAGATCGGGCAGGCCCATCGATGCTGTCATCGCGGCACCCGAGAGATACAGCGCCTCGAAGCCGGCCGCTTTGGCCTGGAGCGCCGCCATGCCGTTATGCGCGCCAGGAAGCTTCAGAATGCCCGGCTGCTTCAGGAACGCGCGGAAGCGGAGCCCGGCAGGCTCTTGCGGCAGATCGGCGGCAACGAGATAGGGCATCTGGCAGTTCCTCAGGCGGCGCGGACCGACGAGCGCAATCCGCTGCGCTGTTCGAGCGGCACGAAAGTCAGATTCTCCGGACCGACGTAATTGGCTGACGGACGGATGATCTTGTTGTCGATACGCTGCTCGATGATGTGGGCAGCCCATCCCGACGTGCGGGCGATCACGAACAGCGGCGTGAACATCGCGGTCGGCACGTCCATCATGTGATAGGACACCGCGCTGAACCAGTCGAGATTGGCGAACATTTTTTTAGTCTCCGCCATCACGGCTTCGATCCGGTCGGCGATCTCGAACATCTTCATCGAGCCGGCCTCGCGCGACAGGCGGCGCGCGACTTCCTTGATCACCTTGTTGCGGGGGTCGGCGATCGTATAGACGGGGTGGCCAAACCCGATCACGACTTCCTTGGCAGCGATCCGGCGGCGGATGTCGGCGTCGGCCTCATCGACGTCACCATAACGCTTCTGCACCTCGAAGGCGACTTCGTTGGCGCCGCCGTGCTTCGGCCCGCGCAACGCGCCGATCGCGCCTGTGATCGCCGAGTACATGTCGGCGCCCGTGCCGGTGATCGAGCGAGCCGTGAAGGTCGAGGCGTTGAACTCGTGCTCGGCGTAGAGGTTGAGCGAGGTGTGCATGGCACGGACATGCGAGTCCGACGGCTTACGGCCGTGCAGAAGATGCAGGAAGTGTCCGCCGATCGTGTCATCGTCGGTCTCGACGTCGACGCGCCGGCCATTCTGGGCGAAGTGGTGCCAGTACAGCAGCATCGAGCCCAGCGAAGCCATCAGGCGATCGGCGATGTCGCGGGCGCCAGGATGGTTGTGGTCGTGTGCTTCCGGCAGCACGCAGCCGAGCGTTGAAACGCCGCTGCGCATGACGTCCATCGGATGCGCTGCAGCGGGGAGAGCTTCCAACGCCGCGCGGACGGCATTGGGCAGGCCGCGCAGGCCCTTCAGCTTGGTCTTGTAGGCGGCAAGCTCGGCCGGCGTCGGCAGGCTGCCGTGCACGAGCAGATAGGCGATCTCCTCGAACTCGCAGGTCTCTGCGACATCGAGAATGTCATAGCCGCGATAGTGCAGATCGTTGCCGGTGCGGCCGACTGTGCAGAGCGCGGTATTGCCGGCAACGATGCCCGATAGTGCGACCGACTTCTTGGGCGCGGGCTTTGAAGACGCTTCGTTCGTCATGATGCCAATCCCTTGATTTCCGAGAGCCGGCGTTGCGGCCTTAGCGGCCGGACCAGTCGAAGACGCCAGTCGATCCCTTCGCGCCGAGCTGCGATGGATCGACGGTGAAGATGAGGCCGGAGAGGTCGCCGGCCGTCAGTTCGGGCAGTCGTTCGACCAGGCCGAGGAAGCGATCCTGCTCGCCCGGCACAATGACGCCCTCGGCAAGGCCACGGAATTTTGCGACATATTGCGGACGGGCGAACGGTCGCGCGCCGAGCGGATGGGCATCGGCCACGGCAAGCTCGTCGCTGATGGTTGAGCCGTCCTTGAGCTTAACCACCACGCGGCCGCCGAACGCCTTCTGCTTCGGATCGTGGCTGTGATAACGCTGGGTCCAGGCGGGATCTTCGATTGTCGAGATCTTGTGCCACAGAGCAACCGTCTCCGGCCGTGCAGAGCGCTCGGGCGCGTAAGACTTCTGGTGGTGCCAGCCGCCGTCTTCGAGCGCGACCGCGAAGATGTACATGATCGAATGGTCGAGCGTCTCGCGGCTGGCCTTCGGGTCCATCTTCTGCGGATCGTTGGCGCCGGTGCCGATCACGTAATGAGTGTGATGGCTGGTGTGGATCACGATGCTTTCGATCTTGGTGGGATCGCCGATCTTCGGGCCCATCCGGCGCGCCAGATCGATCAGAGCCTGGCTCTGATACTCCGCCGAATGTTCCTTGGTGTAGGTATCGAGGATGGCGCGCTTCGGCTCGCCCTTCTCCGGCAAGGGAACGACGTATTGCGCTTTCGGACCTGACAGCAGCCACGCGATAAATCCATCTTCGCCCTCCCAGGTGGGCGAGGGCGCGCCTTCGCCGCGCATGACGCGGTCGACCGCCTCGATCGCCATCTTGCCGGCAAAGGCCGGTGCGTAGGCTTTCCAGCTCGAGATTTCACCCTTGCGCGATTGGCGTGTGGTGGTCGTGACATGCAGTGCCTGCTGTACGGCCTGATAGATCGTCTCGATTGGCAGGCCCAGCGCGGTGCCGATGCCGGCGGCGGCCGACGGGCCGAGATGGGCGATGTGGTCGATCTTGTGCTCGTGCAGGCAGATGCCCTTCACCAGATTGACCTGGATCTCATAGCCGGTCGCAAGGCCCCGGATCAGCGCGGCGCCGTCGAGGCCGCAGTGCTGGGCCACTGCCAGGATCGGTGGAATATTGTCGCCTGGGTGCGAATAGTCGGCGGCGAGGAACGTGTCGTGGAAATCCAACTCGCGCACCGCAACGCCGTTGGCCCAGGCGGCCCATTCCGGCGAGATGCGTTGCGATTGCGGCAATCCGAACACCGTCGCGCCGCGCTTGAAGGGATGTGTGACGGCCTGCGCCCGCGCGCTGACAACGGGACGGCGCGCGACGGAAGCCGCGGCAACGGCGGCGTTGTCGATGATGCGGTTGCCGATCATCTCGGTCACGGTCGGCTCGACCGCGACCGGATCAGAGGCGACCTCGGCGATCTTCCAGGCGAGCTGGTCCGCCCGTGCCAGATGCTCGGAGGACTTGTAGGTGCGGACGTTGTGCGATTTCACGATAGGGAATCCTCTAAGTGTAGTTTGAAGAAGCCGCATCGACCGGCTTCGGTTTTCCGGCCGCGTCGATCGCGACCATTTCGGACGAACCTTGCATGGCAATGCGGCGAGAGCCGGTGGCAAGCGTTTCGGCAACAACCTCGACCGCGACCGTCATCGACGAACGGCCGACGCGTTCGACCTATGCAGTTAGTTCGACGAGTTCGCCGACGCGGACGGGCTCGTGGAATTGCACCTTGTCGGAGGTCGCCATCACCACTGCACAACGGGCTCGGCGGTTGGCCGCGACAAAGCTGCCTTGCCCATCAGGCTCAGGGCGTTGCCGCCGAACAGGGTGCCACAATGGTTGGCTTATTCGGGGAAGACGACCTCGACGAAGCGTGTCGGCTCGTTCGGGTCCGGCGGCTGGTTCGAGAGCGGCCTGCATGGCACGATATCCGATGACCTTGTTCAAGGACCCTTGCAACTCGGTCTGCTGTTCGCAATATCTGCAAAGCCAAAACCCGCGTATAGCACTGAAAAGGTGAAGCTTTGCGAAGCCGAGGTCGTGAATTTGCAAAGTTTGCAAAGTCGACAGGGGGTGCCGGATGAAGAAGGCATTCATGGGCGTGCGCCTGAAGCGTCTGCGCGAGGAGCGCAGATTGACACAACAGGCGCTCGCTTCGGCCATTGGAATTTCCCTGAGCTATCTCAATCAGCTCGAAAACAATCAGCGGCCCCTCACCATCGCTGTGCTGCTCAAGCTCAACGCCGCCTTCGGCGTCGACGTTCAGTTGTTCTCGGAGGATGCCCGGCTCGTCGCCGATTTGCGGGAGGCGCTGTCCGATCCCGAGATCGGCGAGACGATATCGTCCGCTGAGCTGCGGGAGTTCGCGCTCAACATGCCGGCGCTAGGCAGGGCGCTCGTCAGCATCAATCGCCGCTATCGGCAGGCGATCGAGCAAAGTGCGGCGCTCGCGGCGCGGCTCGGCGAGGATCGGCAGGCTGAGACGGCAATCCCGCCGTCGACGGCCTACGAAGAGGTGCGCGATTTTTTCTATGCGCACCACAACTACATCGCCGAGCTCGATGAAGCTGCCGAACGTCTGGCGCAGGACTTGGCGCCGTCGGACGCGATCACTCCCGCCATTCTGAGCGACCACCTCCGGGCCAAATTCGACGTCACGGTCCTGATCGGTGACGCGGCTGACGATGTCCATCGCCGTTACGATCCGCAGAACAGGACGCTGCATCTTTCGCGCAGGCTCGAACCCGGGCAGCGCGCCTTCCAGCTCGCGACCCAGATTGCGATGCTCGGCCTGGATCGCGAACTGGGTGCGCTCGTCGATGCTGCGGGATTTACCAATCAGGAGACGCGCGGGCTCGCACGCATCGGGCTTGCCAACTATTTCGCGGGCGCGCTAATCATGCCCTACGGGCGATTCCTGGCCGAAGCGAAGGTGCAGCGCTACGACATCGACATGCTCGGTGAAGTCTTTGGAGTCGGCTTCGAGACGATCTGCCATCGCCTGAGCACGCTGCAGCGGCCGTCCGCGCGCGGTGTGCCGTTCTTCTTCATCCGCGTGGACCGGGCGGGAAACATTTCGAAACGTCAGTCGGCGACGGACTTTCACTTCTCGCGGATTGGCGGCACTTGTCCGCTGTGGAACGTCTACGAGGCGTTCGCGTCCCACGGCCGCATTGTGATCCAGTTTGCCAGCATGCCCGACGACCGCGCCTATCTCTGGATCGCACGAACCGTCTCTCGCAGGAGCGGTGGTTATGAATCTCTGAGCAAGACCTTCGCCGTGGCCCTGGGGTGCGACGTCAGGCACGCGGGAGAGCTTGTCTATTCACGAGGATTGGACGCTCACGACCCTGCGTCAGCGGTCCCCATTGGCATGGGATGTAAGGTGTGCGAACGTATCGATTGTCCGCAACGCGCTTTTCCCCCGGTCGGGCGTTCCCTGATGATAGACGAGAGGCAGTCGTTCTTTTCGCCATATGCAGCGTCCAAATTCCAATGACGCATGCGCGAGGAATCCGCCCATATCCGCTATCTGGACACATCTGACGTTGCCGCGCATCTCGTCGGCTTCTTTCCTTCTGAGCATTTGACTGCGGGCAGCACGCACAAGGCAAATCAGGCAATTAGGCTGGTCAAAGCGACGTTTCGCGACGAATTCAAATGCCTCGTGACGCAAGTCAAATCGGGCATCGTTATCGAATGCCCGGAGGCGACTGAGTGTGCAATCCTGACTTTATGCATTGTCGTCGAGCAAAAACTGGAGCGGCTGAAGAAGGAGCCGCTCGCCGCCAAGATGGTCGAAGAGATTCTCGCGGTCTCCAGCGCCGAGCTTCGTCGCTGGTCAAAGGACGGTCGCATACCAACCAGCGGCCGGGCTTTTTTCGGCCAAGGCAGGAAGCAGGTTGGATTGTTTCTTTACCCGCCTGAGGCGATCCGCGAATTGTCGTCACGTCCTGATCAAATCATGCAATGGCGAAATCAGGATCGGCAGCACCGGCATTGAAGGGGGATTGCCCGCGTAGGGCCGGGCTCGGTGAGCACACTATGGGCGGCGTGGTCGTTGGAGGTCGACAGTTCAGTCACTGAGGCATTTCGGTAAGGGAAAGCAATCATATTAGCCTGTTGCCGCTGCACAACAGTAGGAGCTTGAAACCACAGATCGAGCTGGCGCATCAGTCGGAGCCCTTCGGCCCTTCGCCTAGGCCCGACCACCATCTGCCACCTTGGGGGGACGAGACATCTTTCATGAGCGTGTCGTCAGTCGGCGAAGGGAGGCTCCACTGGAATGGCAAAGCCCGCCTTCACCCGGTCCATGACGACCATGGTTTTGAATCCTTTGATATGGAGGTTTTTCTGTAAGAAACGGCGGGTGAACTGTTCATAATCGTCCATTGTGCGCGCGGTAACGTAGAGGACGAAGTCAGCCTCTCCGGTCACATAGAACCCATTCACAACCTGAGCCGAAGTCTTGATGGCCTTTTTGAACCCGTCAATGATCTCCGAGCTCTCTCGCTCCAGGCTCACGAGCAAAAGCGCCTGGATGGATCTGCCGACCGCTTTTGGCGAAACGATCGAGATATCGGCTTCGATGATGCCCTCCGAACGCAGCCGTTTCAGACGGCGCTGACACGCCGTAGAAGAAAGGCCGGCGAGTTCGCCGATGGTTTCCGTCGTAAGGCGGTTGTTCTTCTGCAGGATCTCCAGGATGCGGGCGTCGATCCGATCGTACCGCATAGTTGGGGGCCATGCTTTGGAGGTGAGCTTCACCACGAAAGATCCTTGCGGGTAGAAAACGTCTCTTGAACGATGCCAAGTCGCCAAGGCACCTGCATCGGCTGATCGCGCTGCTTGACGCTCTCAAGCGCTGCAACTTCCATGCCGGAGCAGCCCTAGCAGAAGCCGCGGAGCTCACATGCCTGAAGCCTTGTGTCCCGAGCAACGAGAGTTCGCAGTCAGCCGACGCGGCGACCCAGGACCGCCGAGGAGGGACGATCACAAACGATGATTTTCGCTCTCAGACCTGCTTCAATCGCAACCGCGTCCAGCGTTCTCGCGGCCTGCTTGAAACGGCGCTCGCTTAGCACGAGCTCTCATATGTTCAAATAGGCTTTTCTCAATGGGGTCGTGCTTCCGAAACCAGAAGCGCGATCATTGTTGTTCGGCGTTGGAGCCATCCACAAACGAAAGTTCAAGGTCGATTGCCGATAGCGCTATCACAGCGGGCGGTGCTTCCTGAATCTGCATAGGTTGGCGCTTGCTCTGCGTGTGACTATCGGATCGTTTGTGGCCGATACGAAAGCCGAATCGAAAGTTATGAAGCGATGTAGGCGAAGACGGGTAAGAAGCAGAAGCCGTTCTAAGCCCGGGTAATACCAACATCACTTTTATACACCGCGCGCGATCAAGCTCGCGTTCCGAATCGATGAGTACACCGAGCTGCGTGACCTCTTGCCAGCGGCATCATCCGCCAACGCACCCTGCAGACGCCAACATGTCGTAATTCGCTCGATGCCTTAGACCGTCAGCACCGGCTCATCGGGGTGGCATATCAGCGCTGGCAGGATCGACTAGAAAAGTCGCCCCGGATGTTGTTACGCTGGCGAGTTCGAAGCCCTTGCACTCCGGAGCTGGCGAATTAGCGTTACTAATGTCGAGACGCAGTTTCTCTTCGCGATTTCTCGAAATGTGCGCTTTTTGTGCGTAGCGCCTTTGGTCGTGCTCAAATCTTTCCGAATGGAAGTAATAGCCGAAACGAAATACTCTACGCACTATCCCGATATTCGTACAACGCACTGTGCGTCGGCTCGCCGATAGTTACGTGCTGGTAAGGGTTGTTAACTTGCGCTTGGTAATAGGCTGACCGGTTCGATTCGCGTCATCGTTTTTTAAGATTAAGCCGTCGAGGGAGCCGTTTTGGTTCTACGGCACCGGTTAAGTTTTCAGAAGATTTTTTCAGGGGGGCCGGCCGAGGTCGCTTTAAGTCTATGGGTTGGGATCAGCGAAAAGCCAAACGCGTTCAGCTCGATCATCGATATCGCGCAACTTTGGTAGGCGCCGACGGCACATGGCGCCGCAATTGCGTTCTCCTTGATGTTTCCCAAACGGGAGCACGGCTTCGGATAGATGGATCGCCTGAAGTCCTCAAGGCGCGGCAGTTCTTCTTGCTGCTTTCGACGACGGGGTTGGTCTACCGCAGATGCGAGTTGGTCCGGCTGGACGGCTCCGAAGTCGGAGTCGAATTCGTAATGAGCCGGACTCGTGGTGAACGCGCGTTGCATTCCGACAGGTCGCCTAGCTCTGCCGCGGATTGATTCAATGGAATTGATTTGCTCGCGCAGTATACCTGCGCTGGATACGGAGTCCCTTTTGCCTTTCGAAGCCCGGGAGGCGCTGTTTCGCGATCACCACGGATTTCTTCTATATCTCACCAAGGGGTTATCCCGTTCTGCCTTTAACGAGGAGAGGCTTCTTCGTCTTGAGGCGCGGGAGGCGTTGATCTGGCTGAATGAGATGCCGGAAGAGCAAGGTTCGTTTTGGCGTTAGCTTGGGCGGCACTCTTGCGGCAATTGCCTAATCGAAGGTCCTGGGATGCCGGCTTTGAGAGGCCGCCGCGCTATGAGACGAAATTGCTTTCTAAGGATATTGAAAAGAAACTGTCCGCGTGGCGCCGCCAAATCACAAGACTTCGGATGTAGATCAAGGGCCAGGAGATCCTGATCGAAGCCCTGAGTACGAAGGTCGCGATCTCGAAAAGAAGCCCTTAATCATCCGGCAGAGACGTTCGTCTGCCTCGCTTGCAACCCGTGCTCTTTTAAATTCGTCAAATTTCGAAAACAGGTTGCCTTTCGAGGTGCGGCCAGATTGAACGGAAATCGATCCTTCCGTTCCGCTACGTGTAAATTTCTTTTGTGATCTGTAGACGTTAGCTCCTGAGCCCACGTTGACCGCGGCCGAATGTCTCCTTCGACCGACGCAGCGGTAGGACGGGAGGAGCATTATTGCAGTGTCGGCTTAGCGGCCTGCCCCGCCTTCGCCAAGAGCCAATCTTCGACTCGGCGGATTTTGCTCAATAGTTCGGCGGCGTCGGCACGATCGCGAGCATAGTAATTGACGACGCTGCATGTCAGAAGTGCAATGGCAACTGCCGCGTCCGTAACGTCTTCGTCCATAAGCACTGCCGCCATCGTTTCGGCCAGCATCTTTGCGCGTGCAAGCTCATCGCCTGAGGGCTTCGCTAGCATGGGCGGTACAGGTTCTGTCATGCGACCTCGCTGTGAGCCGAGCAGATACATTTACCACTTTATTTCCCACGCAATCAACCTTTGCGTGTACGAGGTTCAAACGCTTGCCGCAACTGATCTCCTCAAGTTAGCGCTATCAAGCCAGTCGGCTGACCTCACAACATTGTGGAGAGGAGGATCTTTTCTGTTACATTGCGGGAGTTTAGTTTATTTCATTGTGCAGATGCCTCAAGTCGATGTCAGTTGTAGATCTAGTTCCTGAAATTCCCGAATGGTTCTGGCAGATACGCTATGACCCGAACCACGACGCAGACTCGGCAACGCTGTTGGGAATTGAATGCGGGGCAAACTGCCAAAACTTCGCCTACGAATTGCTGCGACATTTCGGCCGTTACGTTCCCAACTTGCGGTCAAGCAATCTGTGGGACGATACAGAATATACGATCGTGGTCGATCAATATCAGCCACTCGATCTTCTGCTCTTCAACCGGAATCAGACCGCCTGGGGCGCCCATGTTGCCGTCTACACGGGTAACGATCGGGCAGTCCATTTGAGCCGAAGGCTCGGCCACGTGGCTGTATGGCCGCTTGCGCATTTCGCGCAGCGTCCAGAATATCAGGTGCTGGTCGGGGCGAAGCGGGCTATAGCTCTCGCGTCCGGTCGCTAAGCTCTAGAAGTCGGGCACTATAAGGCGAAGCCCTACACTCCAAAAATGCGGCGAGCGACATCTGTTAGTTCGCCTCGTTGCACGGCGCTCCCAGCCAACGAAAATAACCAGCCCGTAGTGGCGCCGGTATGAATCCAGATGCCGACACTCGATCCGCACTACAATATCCGTATCGAGACCAATCTGACATTCGCGCAGCTTTTCGGTCACTACGCCACATCGCTGACAGCTAAAATATCTTCCCCAACAGGTACCCGAGCGCGCCGATCGTCCCCTGCATAGCCATTCCGATCAGGCTGTCCTTCAGCTTCGTCCCATACTGCGCAATGATGGGGTTCAGGAGCGCCACCAGTACATCGACGTGAACCCGCGTGGCCTTCAACAGGGACCGGGCGGCTGAAATTTCGGCCTCGCGCTGTTCTTTCTCCAGCGGATCGTCGAAGTCGTTGGCCTCGCGGATTGCCTTCTCCAACTTCTCCACCGCTGCGTCGGCGTCAGTACACTCCTTGCTGTTGTGATTGATCGTGACGGTGCGATCCGATGCCGGCACGACCTTACCGAAATGCTCCTCGATGTGGCGCAGCAGCTCGCGCGTTGTCGGCAGAAAAATCTGCCGCGACACGTCGGAAACATGAATGTCGTAATTGTTGCCCGTGTAGAGGAAGTCCCTGCAAGGTCGTAGATGTCTAGTTCACCGTTGCTCAACGCCAGAAGCAGGGCAACGCGCAGAGGCAGCCGGTCGGTTTTGTCCTGGGGCCATGATAGTGTGCCGCTGCCGACCATGGATCCGACCGTTTCCTTGCACTCGGCATACCACGTCGGAAAGTCAACGCGCGCTTCGAGGTCGGCAACGGCGATCCGCTGCACCTTCGGCGTGTCGTCGATGTTGCGAAAGAAATGTCTAGGTGGACTTGAGGAACAGGTATTTTGCGCGGCCACGGCGTCAGTCAGCTCGTTGTAGACACCAAAATTCGAGAAATCGCTCAAGACTGCCCTCGATTCGGCAATGGGTGAGGACAACATCGCGCGAACGTTTGTGCTACACTATGCGGGATGATCGAAGCAGTATCAGCGCTCGGGAGACTGTTGGCGAAGGCGCGCAAGAAGCGCCCTCGCGGCAAGAAGGTATGAACGAGGCGATAGTCGTTCGCAAACGTCACGAAGCGGAGCCACGGTCGATGGCGTCCGGCTGGTGAGGAGGTGGCATAATGCCCAAGAAGCGGTCGAGCCTGAAGGGGGTAATTAGGAGCCGAACAGAGCCGGGCCCGACCTTGAATGTCCGTGTTCCTGCACAAAACCCGCTGTGTCGTTCACTACGACCACCGCCAGGGTGAGCAGATCATCACATTCGGCCCGAACTGGCTCGAGTCCAAGAGAAATCTCGCCGCTTTCGAAGAAATCGCGTGCTCAGAGGGAGGAGAGAAAATTGGCGACTGAATCCTGCAATGAGGGATTCACACCAACTCAATCGTGCCCTTCTCGCGTCTGAGATGCTAGAAAAATCTCTCCGTGCGAAACGAGCCCTTGAAAGGCTTGTCGGCAAAAACGATCGCGAGCACGTGAAGCTTCTTGCCTATCGAGCCGTATACGAACTCACCGCGCTTGCTGCGAACTATCACGCTTGGACAATGGTCGACAACGAATCATCCATTGTTGCTCGCAATCGATCGGTGGAAGGCGCAAGGCAAGGAGGCCTTAAGAAGGCGCATCGCTTGGCGCCGTCTCCCACCGCATCACGTTTTGAGCTGAGAAACTTCAATCTTCCTGCAATTGACATTGGGGCCTCGCTCGACATGGTCGAACACATCGGCGTGAAGAACATTCAGAACCATTGCTTCGATCTGGGCGATCATCTCACCGCTCAACTGGATGAGCTCGACATTGGTCTTCGTTGGTCCGAGTCGGGCAACATCGCTCGCCCCACATCTACGTCGTCGGTCGGCCCGCGACAGACTGGCTCAGCTACCTCGAAGAGAATAGCGTGCGTATTTCCCCCGAACGCGACGGCATCCGCATATCGTTCGGCATGCTCAACACGGTCGACGATGTGGATCGTCTGCTGCATCTCATCCGCGAACGCCAATCAAGAAAGTCATTCAGCGCCGCTTAGGACTTTGCATGGGCCAGTTTGGTAAGCCGCACGCGAAGTAGACAGCAGCCTGATCCTGCCCAAGGGCGAGCATCTTGCCTTTTCACACACTGACATGTTGAAGGAGAGGATCGCGCATTTTGGTGACGCGATCGATTAGTACCGGCGCAGCGCGCACGACGACCGACCATGCGGAGCATAGCGTCGTATACATCCGCAATTGTGAGGCTCGCGATGTTCGGAGTTCCTTTTTAGTAGACCACAGATGGCCAGCGCTTTGATCGCCTACCAGACGATCGTGTTCATCGACAAAGCTGTGCGGATCCCGGGTACCGCACCGGGTAAGTAAGACAAGGGATCAGATATTGACGACGTGAAGTTGCAAAGTGCCTGCCTGGCAGCATGGCGGTCGTGAAATAAACAGCCTCGAGCTCTCGATTATCGCACAGTCGTGGCCCTATCTATCGTCAGGATTGCTCTTCTCGTTTTCTCTAATGGCTGCCGCCTTCCTGATCGGAATGCTTCTTGGAACGCTCTTCGCGCTCGTGCAACACTTTGAGCTCCGCACGCTGCGCCAGTTCGTCCGTAGCTACGTTGCCCTGATGCGATCGATTCCGCTCATCTGCTACGGCTTCTTCGGTCGCATTGCGCGCCTCCGCTGAACGGAATCACGGCTGGCGATTCTGCGAGGTTTCCGGCCCTCCGACCTCAAAAGCCTGCAATTCCGAATCGGCAGACGGCGGGGGAAGGCGACTTGTTTCGTGTCAGGTTGGATCAGATCATCCACCTCAAGCACGAGTCTCGTTGTGCTTTCTTGAGGCCTTTCCGTGATCATGACTTTTCGATGCGGTGCGGCCTGGCATGGAACGCGACCGAAGTCAGCGGCTCGTCAGCTTACGGACAGCTAAGCTGCGTATCAGCGGAGTCAGGTCTAATGACCTGAACACAATGCAACATCCATAGGAGTGTGGTTGTCATGTACGGTCGAATCAACAATTGGTCGGATGTTCCATCCGATGATGAATATCATCGCGCAGGCTCCCCGGAGCACGGGAATGCCGACGACTTCGCGGACGCATTCGCTAGAATGCGATTGCAGGATTCCGGTGCCAGCTCATCCTCGCGTCCAAGTTATTACAACAGTTCAAGACCTCCTATCGTCGAGATCGACCAAGCGACATTCCGGCGAGAGGTGAGGACCTTTCATGGCGACGAAATCAATCATATCGCCAACAATCCACAGGAATACTCAGAACGTGTATCCGAAAGGGCTAGGCGCACATCGGACGTCGCTAGCGAGTATGGCATCCGAAGAGATTCGGACGCCGCCCGATATTACAGCTACCAACTCGGAAATAGGAGTGTCGGTCTCCAAAGAACGGAAGGCGGATTTCCTATGACTGACTTCAACAGCCAAGGCTGGCGAGAACAGTTCCCCGGACGAACTGACGTCACCTCAATCGTGGATTTCCAGGTCGCTCATCCGCTCGTTTCGAATGCCGGCGATATTTTGCTCGAGCATCAACTTCGGCAAGACGGCGAACGGCCTCTGGTGAACTGGCGTCCTGCGAATGATGAAGCGAGGACCCGTGCAGAACAAATGGGCTTCGTCCATGTGGACCGAGACGATATGGTACTTGACCCAACCCGGTCCGGACCCTGGAACTACAGGGATGGTGAATGGCAGCGTGCAACCCATCATTCGAGGTATCTCTCCAAAGAGGCCAGCGATACTGAATCTTCAGCAGCGTCCGACTCGGATGGAGACTTTATGTGACGTGAGATCTCCACCGATCCGTGAAGGAGGTGGAGCAAGGAGCGCAGACCAACGAACATCTGCGGCTTACGATCGAGTCTAGGATCGAACGAAGCCGAAACCAATTCGGCTGAATTCGCGAGGTGCACTATACGGACGCACCGCGGCGGTTACGAGACCCGATGAACAGGGCAACAGGAAACCCCGGCTTTCGGCCGGGGTTTTCGATTGCACGCCCCGGACGGGAAGAGCAGATTGGCTATGGCGGGTGCGAGCGCCAGTGTGTCCGCTTCCAGCCCGTTATTGTGTGCGGTACACCATCAGGATGGCTCGGGATCCTCCCGTTTGCATCCAGGTGAGACCATCGGACCTAAGCAGATGAGGGCTGAGAGGCATAAACCTGACGGCGCGGTTAATGTGCAAGAACCTGCGGCGAAGAGGCGACTACGGCTTTTGTACTGTCTGGTTAGGCGAATCGGACAGCGGTTGTAGATTCGTGCGCCCGGCTTTGCCCTTCTCATCGAGGGCAAGCGAGAGCTTGAGGTTGTTGGTCAGCATCGGGCTGTCAGGAGCCATTGCGAGAGCTTGCCGATATAGCGCTTGTGCTTCTTGGTGATGCCCCTCGCTGTCAAGGACAACCCCCTTCGCGTTCAATATGCGCAAGTCGCCAGGGGCAGCGAGTAAGACTTTGTCAAGTACCTCAAGCGCCTGATCCGGGCAATTTCGCGCCAGCAGAGCACGCGCAAGGGGAATAGCAGCGTTGACGTTGTCGGGTTGCTTCTTCAACGCATCGCGCAAAGCCTCCTCGTCAAGGTCCCCACGTACGGCGTATGCAGAGCGTTCGCGCGTAGCAGCATCGATCTCCCTCGTGTCCTGTAGCTCTGGTGTCGGCATCTGCTGTGTTGAAAGTCCTGGCTTATCCCAGCTCGTGCAACTTCCAAGCAGCAGAAGTGGGAGGATAGCTAGGCGCAAGTTCGCACTACGGGAGCACAACGTCCGCAGGGTATCCATCTGATATGAATTCATAACATGACCTTACGACCGGCTGCCGTCCTCTGTTAGCTAATCGGCCGTCGCGCCAGGGCGCGCTCCTGAGGGGATCTTATGCTTGGCGGCACCGAGGTTGACGGATCCAATCGGCTGGACCGTGAAATCCGAGGCGAGATCCTGATAAGACAGAACCGGAAGATCGATCCCGTTGCGCGTGAGAAATCCCCGGAGAAACCGCCGGATGTCCATTGGCCCGAGAATGACGGGCGGCCTCTGACTGCGTGCGATGGTTGATTGGATCTGACGGAATTGTGAAAGCAGCATCTCGCTCTCGTGGTTCTCCAAAACGAGGTAGGGACCGACCGCGGTGTCGCGCACCGCCGCGCGCACGATTTCCTCGGTTTCACGCTCGACAATGAACGCAGCCACAACTCCGTGGGCATTGGCATAGCGATGACAGATCTGACGTCCGAGACCGGAGCGAACATATTCGGTGAGCAGGGCGACATTTTGCTCGCGCTCGCTCCATTCTGCCAGCGCCTCGAGGACCAGGCGCGTGTTGCGAATAGGGATGCCCTCGTCTAGTAATCGACGTAGAACATCGGCTATCCGGGGGATCGGGGTCGTGCGCAGTACCTCCTTAACGAGATCAGCATATTCCTGCTCCATTCGCGCCAGCAATTGTCGCGTCTCTTGGATGCCCACCAGCCGCTGTGCATACCGTGTCAACGCCGACTTTACTCGCAAGGCGATGACTTCGCTTGGAGTGCGATGCCCTATTCCCGCAGCTTTGAGAGCTGGCGCATGACTTTGTTCGATCCAAATCCGGTTCTTCTCTGGATCTTGCCGAAAGGGGATACCGCTCAATTCAATGTTCGCCACGTCGTCGTCGAGCACGAGTTGCGTGGGGTCAACAAAATCCCCGCCAACGGGCACTCCCTCGACATCTACCCTGAATTGCGAGTCCGATAGGCGCTGGTCGACTCGGGTGGGAATACGTGGGATTGTGATGCCAAGATCAGATGAGACCAGCGCAGAAACGTCTCGGATGGAACCCTCGAGCTCCTCTTTGTCGATTGCATGTGTCAGGTTTGGTGCGAGGAATAGTGTGATCGGAAGTGCCTCCGCAGGCACGGTTTTAGTCTGAGTCTGTGCGGCAGCTGGAGCCGAACCAGTGATATCGGTGCCCGTCTTGGCGTCCGCCTTGGCCGCGGTGTTGGCGCCCAGCGCACCAGCCTTGACAAGGCTCGCCCCGCCAAAGAGTGCGGCCAGTATCATGAACGGTGGCAAGGGGAACCCGGGGACGAGGCCCATCAAAGCCAGCACGCAGGCGGCTAGCCGTAGCGCTTGTGTGCTGGCCGTAAGTTGGCTCACGATGTCGGCACCAAGATTCAGCTTGGAAGGACCGCTGACACGAGTGACAATGGTTGCGGCTGTAATTGACAGCAGCAAAGCCGGAATCTGCGAAATTAGCGCATCACCTATGGTCAGGATCGTATATTGATCGAGCGCATCTTCAAGCGACATGCCCTTGGAGAGCAAACCGATTGTGATGCCGCCCAGCATGTTGATGCAGATGACTACGAGCCCGGCGATGGCGTCGCCCTTCACGAATTTCATAGCGCCGTCCATGGCTCCATGAAGCTGGCTCTCTTGCTCTAGCGCAGCGCGCCGACGGCGAGCTTCGTGCTGATCGACGTGTCCGTTGCGCAGCTCGGCGTCAATGGCCATCTGCTTCCCAGGCAATGCATCAAGCGTGAAACGCGCTGATACCTCTGCGACCCGTTCGGCCCCCTTGGCGAGAACCATGAATTGCACCATGGTCACGATCAGAAATATGACAATTCCAACGGCGATGTTGCCTGATATGACGAAATCGCCAAACGTATGAATGATGCTGCCCGCATCACCCTCCGCGAGAATCAAGCGCGTTGTTGCCACCGTAAGAGCCAGACGAAAGACGGTGGAGATGAGGATGACGCCCGGTAAGGACGAAAAGTCAACTGGTGTGTTGAGATAGAGCGCAACCATCAGCAGCAGTACGGCAAAACCGAGGTTGAAACCGATCAGCATGTCGATCACTACGATCGGGATCGGCATGATCATCATTCCGACCGCCAGAAGGAGCATCAACGCGACCATCAAGTCCGGATTAGCCGGCGCGCGTACGATGAAACTACGCAGGAGGTTGGGCATAAAGGGTCTATTGTTCCTTGATTGGAGCGGTGCTGCCCCGTAGTGATACATAGCTCTTGAATGTGGCATGGGCCTCAGCCATGCGGCCGGCCTGACGCAGAGCGTGACTGCGCAAGAGCATCAAAGGCAGACGGGAAGACGGCTGGTCGTCAAGTTCGTCCAGCCGATCCAAAGCTACCAATGCCTCGTCACCGTGGCCCTCAGAGATTAGAGCGTAAGCCAGAATGCGAAGCAGGTCGACGTCTTGAGAACCTTCGTGAGCTGCGAGTCGCAATAAAGCGAGACACTGTGCGCTCTGCCCGCACGCAAGATGGACATACGAAAGCGCGCAAAGTAAATCGCGTTCGTTGGTCGAGATCAGCAAGACATCACCGGCTGTTGAACCGCGTGGCCCCGGGGCAGATGTGTTGCGCTCCTCTGGCTCGCCCATTTTCTAGCCTTCGATCAAGCCGTTCTTATTCTGCCGGAGTAGGATCAAATGGCGCAGCTCCATTTGCAAAATGGCTATTCCTTCACGCGCCATCGGTGCTTCTGGCACGGTAGATAGTGCATCGGCTAAACCCTGCACAAGTAAGCTGTGTTTTTCTGGGCGTAGGACGCCCGTATCGCGTAAACGCGGTGTAACGAAGGAGAGCAGGTTCTCCGCAAGACTCGGACCAGTAAGCCAAGCAAGTTCTGAGCCTGACTTGATCTCACCGGACTGGACTTGAGCCTCGTTGACGTTGATGCGCGAGACACGATCAATCGAGTGTAGCTCCAATGCGGTCTCGACCGTCGCGTCTACAAGCCGAACTTGCGGGGGGCTATCCTGAAAAGTCTTGTAGCTCTGGCCGCTATTTGCATGCGTTCCCTTGAGTTCGGTGCCCTTCGCTTGACGTATAGTGGGCGAGGCGGCAGGTAGATGATCGTCCACCGTAAGCCCCTGAAACGAGGCGCCAGGCGCGACGGAATGCTGGGACAGCCTAGTCATGACACTTTCCTTCTGAGCTGCGGGCCGGAAACTCTAATAGGGGAGTGCAACCAGCCGGCCATTCCGACTCAGGAGCACGCGTCCCTCCTCGATCCCATTGACGGTCCATCCATTATTCAGCAGCGCGCCCACGAAATACTTCTGGCCAGCAATGACCAGATAAGGGTCACTTCCGCGCCAGACAGCCTCGACAGCTATGGAGGAGGGCGCCTTCTCTTGCTTTACCGCTACTGTGTTGATGAGCACGTAAGCGCCGTTGCCGTGGTCATCGAACCGTTGCTGGAGTTCTTGCCATTTAGGCAGCGAAGCTGGCGTAACCGTGCCATCAGCGGTAACAACTCCCGCCCCAGACCCGACCTTGATATCGAAAAGCCCCGCGCGCTCGACCTCCTGTTGCAGCTCTTCGGCAGCTGCATCGGTCATCAGAGCATAGGGAGCCTTGGGGGTTGGCTTCGTTGCAACTTCGTTGCCACGGCCCACATCGGCGCTCAAACCAACCACCTCGTCCGACTGGGAGAAACTGGTTGAGACTGCGCCGACCGCGACAGAACTGATCAGGACTGAGGCGAGTGCGATGGTCGCGAGCCAGCGACCAGTAGAGGCAGTTTGTTTAGTACCCTCAATGGACCAGCGAATGGACATCTCGCCCAAATGCATGACCGTCGGAAGAGGAACAAGAACACGCTCGTTCGGGGAAATCGTCTCGCGTCCCTCGATCCCAACTTCCGTCGCAAAAGCCTCGATTTCAATCGAATTGCGATGTGGCGTGACACGAACATGATGCGGTTCGAGCCCTTGCTCGATAAAGACTAGGTCAGCATCCAAGCCGCTACCAATCAGGCTCGGTCCCATACCAGTTTTGCCGGTAACCCCGCAGTAAAGCCCCGACAGCACCTCAAAATGCGGGGAATTCGTTTCATGCACGGTCGATCTCCTGAAGAGCGAACGAAGCCGTGCGGCGAAGCCGCACGGCCCGTTACGACTTGGCGGATTACGTTACTCGGGAAAGGTGGGACGACGGTGTCTCCCACCTTGTCTGTTACTGCACGCGCTCGTCGGCTACTTTCTTGATGGTCGTAAGGTTCGTCGAGACGACGCGAAGCTCCACATCTCGCTGAGTGGCCTGCAAGCTCGTGGCGGTGAGAGCAGCGAGCTCCTTTTGGAACGCAGCCTGTGACGCAACGTCGGAAGCCGTGGAACCAACAGTGGCGGCAGCTGTGTTAGCTGTCTCGGCTGCAGTCGAGCCGCTGACGGGTGAGTGAGGCATATCGTTTCTCCTGTTTTATCGAGAGTTCGCCGCTAGTAGCGGCTCGTATAACCTGGCGACGACATGCGACGTCAGGTATCTTCTTCCGTCTCGGTCATGGCATCTGACAAAGAAGCCATTTGGCTATCTACCATTTGGAAAGCAATGGCTCCGAGAACGGTGTTGAATGCTTGGCGCATAGCTGCGTCATGCGAGTTGCTGTTGCTATCCGGACCCGACGCGCCATTTGCAGGGGGGCTGCTTGCAACAGGCGATTTGGGATGCCCCTCATGCGCGCCAGCTGCGTGCGAAGGCTCTTTGTGCCCATGAGCCGCACGCAGCTCGCTGTCAATTGGCGCGGGGTGGCCTAAGCCGGAAATGCGCATCGGGTTCTCCTTTGCAATTTAGGTCATGCGGATGGAGGCTGTCTCCGCTGTCCCTATTCTGCCCGTGTTAGCTTTCGGCAAGCTGACGACCTCCAGAGAAAATACAATTGAGCCGAGGTTTAGTTGCCGCGTTTGGCTCCGTTACAGCGTGGCCGGCGTCGGTGGCAGCTCTTGTGCGAATTTGCTTCCCAGAACCAGCGAATTGTCTTGATACGATAAGAAATGAGCTATGAGGCTTGCTCAGACGATCTGCGCGCGAAGAGCGATAGTTCCCGATCAACCGAATGCGATGGGTCAGCTTGCCGCTCCGCCGCAGACGTCCAAGACTCATGTGGTGACATTCGGCTTCGGACCGCTTTGTGAGGCGCTTCGTCCTCGACACTGACTCCATTCGAGTTCCACCTCGGCGCATTTAAAAGAGCCGATAGTCAAGGGACCGGTTCGGATGGGCTTCCAAAGAATCGTGGCAACAGTGAACTGCGTTGAAGCCGATCGTGAAGTCGGCGATCTATACAGCTGAACAGCAACGCGGCGCGAACGGACGATAAAAAAATCGTTCCGCCTGGACGAAAGAACGTGAGGGCAAAGCTTGCGGGACTCGCGGACCCACCGGGCGGAACTCCGCAAGCTGCCTTTGTCAGGCGGTGATCTGAGACGATTTGCGTCGCTCTGACTAGGTGTAAGCGCCTACAGCTTGGGTACGCTCGGACGCAACACGTTCCTTCAGGTTCTGCAAATAATTCTCCGCATAGGATTGGGCCACCGAAACCGGCAGGTCGACGCCGGCCGTCGCGGCTTCTTGAATTGCCTGCTTCGCCAAGCCTTCGCGCATGGCCAGCTTGACCTCCGGTCCGGAGATGCAGCCCACCGCCTGCGCTGCAATACCGAGGCCCGCTTCTTCCAGTGCTTGCTTAATATTTCCGCCTGTGATCGCGGTGTGCAGTAGATTTGCTATCTGCGCCTCGCTCTCGAGCTCCATTGACGCCAGATCGGCTAATTCGCCTAGGCCTGGAACGAAGCCAAGTACGCCAACCGCCGTGGCAGCCCAGTCGAGGACCTTTGAGCCAACCTTCAGCACGTCATCAAGTCCGTGCATGAAGGCGCCTCCATTTTTCTTTGGTGACTTGATGTCGGGCTGATCCGCCGCGCCCATCTCCATGTCCGCAACAGCAGATTGCTCGGCAGTCGTTTGAGCGACGTGCGTCTTCGACAGGTGAGCAGTGCGGTTTGCGGCCGACATATTGTTGAAGAAGTGCGTGAAATCCTTATTGCTGATGTTGCCGGAATCGACGGTATGGCCGCCGCCAAAGTCGAAGAACTTGTGGTGGGTTTTGTAGCCTGTGATCGAATTGTTGATCAATCCGAATAAGAGAGGATCCGAGAGCAGCTGTGAGGCGGCCTTTCGCACATCCGGGGCAAGACTCTTGTCATCGGCCATGCTCGCCAGCTTGTCCCGGGTCAGGTCGCCCTTTCCAAAAAAGGCGCCTTGGTTCCTGTCGATCGTAGCGAGCGTGTCCAGCTCGGCTTGCGTCAGATTCATCGCTGATGAGGCAACCTGCAAGAAGTCCTCTTTGTGGACCTTGTCTACCGAGCCGCCATACAATTGTTTCCACTCGTCGGGATGGCTGAGGAAGTATTGAGCGGCCGCGAGAACCTGAGGCGGGCATTTACCGGTTTTGGCATCGCCATCGACGATCTGCTTGAAATCGGCGAGACTTAGGTTCTTGGGCAGGTTGTCGGAATACCGATATAGCTCACGCAATGCATCGGTTTCAGCCATGACCGATGGCTGGCCATTGCCTGCGCCGTCCGAAGGAATGTAGTTATTTTCGTAGCTCTGCGCCCGCTGCTCCTGGAATGCGGCAACCTGTGAGTGATGATCGGAGAAGCCGGAGAGATCACCTGCCTTGATCTTCCCGCCACAACGGCCGTCGCCTTGCGAGCCTATGGCATAGAAGAGCTCCGGGTCCTGCTGCAGTCCCTGGATCGCCGCCTTCAGATCCGAAGGCGTGGTGGGATCATTGGCCAAATCTCCAAGAGAGTTCCAATCGAGCGGACATTTGTCTTTGTGGCGGTTCAGAATGGATACAATCTGCAACTCGGAATTGGTCAAGGTGCCGCCGTTCCACGTAACCCTCGAGCTGGGCACTGGCGCGGCCGCAATCGGAGCTGGGCTCGCAGCAGGGGATGGCTGCGGGGCCTGGGCAGATGCTTCCAGTGCAGCCCTGAGATCTGGGGGTAGGATATTCTGCGCCTCCTGCGAGAGCCCCGCCGTAAGTTCTTTGATCGACTCTGCTGCGCCATCGTCAGGCGGTGCGGAATGATCGGAGCTCGTGTCTTTCAAGGAGTAACCGGCCAGCATCGCCTCGAAACTCGAAACCTCCTGCACCGAGGGAGCAGGCCCGTAGAAAGCCGTAGTTACGTTGGTCACGGATAAGTTGGTGACTGACATCAATGCGTCCTTTGACAGGAAATTGCACCACATCCCGTCATGTGGTGCGGCCGGAGCTCGAGACGAAGAAATAGCGTGGACGGGCAGAGTCCAAGAGCTCAGATACTTCCGATTAAGCTCTCAGTCCCGCTACAATTTAGATCGTCCTCTGGCTATGATAGGACCAGTTAGCTTTCCAGAAGCTGACGGCGCTCAGAAGAATTGAGACACAAAACCGGTCTTGCCCGAAGCTGCGGGGCCTCTTGGTGGGCCCGATTAGCCGTCGCAAGGGCTGCGCAATCCTGCAAGGCTGTTTTACTGCCCTTCCAATCAGCGCAATTCGGCATCGTGAGATGTTCGCGGTGTATAGCTTTAATGATTGCGATCGTTGGCGCCGTGGAATGGGCGAAGGAAGTAGCTCTTGAGTGATCGAAGCGGATTGGGCTCACTTCGCGGTCATATATGCTCAGCCAGTTGGCGGAGTTCCAGTTGGAGTATCCGTGGCCCGACGTTAACGTCATTGTGCGCTCGCGCTGATCATCCTGTACATAACGCTCCATCGTGAGGCCAGCACTAGGTTTCTAAGAAGGGACAGAGGGTAGGCGAGCGCATTGAGTTCGTTCGCATGTCAGTCTTGGCGTCAGCTTATCTCTCGCTGAGACCAGGCCCGTGAATCACGCTGTCTTGATGCGGCGCGTCGGGCGAGAGAAAACTCTCCGGTCCACCACGAATGATCATGCTTGAGGACCCCCGAAACAACATCAAGGCCGATTCGCGCGGCTTTTCGACTGGCGCAGGGTTCCGCCGCGCCTGCGCCTCCGCCATTAGGCCTTTCAGCGTTTCCTCCACAAGCGCCATAAACCGAGGCGGACCGGAAGCAAAGACGACGCCATCTCCGGTTGCCGCTTTCACGACATAGCGCTCATCGGAGATCTTGAGCGAATCCAGTGCCGACTTGAATGCATCGAACGTGATCGGATTCAAGACAAATAGACGGCTCTGCGCCTCGTGCGCATCGGATACGTAAAGTACGAGTCCATCGTAGTACCACTGAAGATTGTAAAGATTGGCCAAATGTTCGAGGAACTCTCGCGGTGCAAGATCCGGCATGCGCCCGCGGATCCGTCCCTTGACCTCTGGGCTGACATTGACTCGAATTTTTAGGTTGTTGCCGAATTCCTGCAGTACGGACGCGAGATCCTGATCCAGGACCGTGTAGCTATAAGGCGTCGTTGGGAGCGCCAGCTCAGCACCGTGCAGCCCGGCGAGACCCACGAAAAGGAAAACCCCGACGTTCAGAACGTTCTTGAATATGTGCAGCGTCATGGCTCGGTAAGGATTCCTCATTTCGCGCGCGAGAAGACGCACCAAAATTCGTCCAAAATTGGGAGCGGAGAATTCGTCGCTAGGTGGACCGGCGCGTGAATTTTGGATCCTGATTCTCGTCAGCTTTTTGTCAGCTGGCGTCTCTAGGGTGCCCGTTCACGCCAACGAACAGCTAATCTCATCACGTGCGAGCATGATCTCATCCACAACGTTAGGCGTTACGCCGATCTCTGCCAACCCCGCCGAATGTCTCTCCAATGCCTGTTCGTCCGCGCAGGCAAAGTTTCAAGAGAGTTTAGTCTCCGTGAAGCATAGCGCAGCGCCGGTGTCGGAACTTGAGCGTGCAATTCCGCACGCCGGCCCGCTTGGCGATCGCCTTCTTCAGAATCTTTCTGCAGTGCACCGAGCCGCACCATTGCCAGCCAGCGCACTTCCCTCGCAGGTAAGTGGCGAGCCGATTGTGGCGGGCATTCCGCCTGGGCCGGCTGCGCAGCCCGTCCTGCGCTCGCACGAAGTCGAGGTGCATCCGGTCGGCGGGCCGCAAGGCGTGGATCACTTCGAATCGACATTGGCGAATCTGCGGAATGTTTATGAGGGGGTCATTCAGGTGTCGCTCATCTCCAAGGGTGCCAGTGCTGTCGGCTCCTCTATGAATAAGCTGATGTCAGCGGGCTGAGCGGCGGGTGATGATTGTCTTGGCGCAAACAAAGATCGGCCGTAGCGTGGCCACGGGGAGGCGGCTTTATGGTTTAGCCTTATTGCCGCTTCTGCTGTCGTTAGGCGGTTGCAAGACCGATCTTTATACGAAGGTCCAGGAGCGTGAAGCCAACGAGATGCTTGCTGTTCTCCTTAGCAAGGGGGTCGATGCCGTCCGTGTTGTTGGCAAGGATGGTACCAGCACGATTCAAGTCGAAGCAAAGCAACTGGCTTTTTCGATCGACGTTCTGAATGACCAGGGTCTGCCCCGCCAACCTTTCAAGAGCCTTGGCGAGGTGTTCAAGGGATCCGGCCTGGTCGCGTCCCCGGTTGAGGAGCGCGCCCGCTACGTTTATGCCCTTAGCGAAGAATTATCGCGCACGATCAGCGATATCGACGGGGTTATCTCCGCGCGTGTTCATGTTGTTCTGCCGAAGAACGACCTTTTGCGGCAAGATGCCACCCCGTCCTCGGCCTCGGTGTTCATCCGACATGATTCCAATGCAAAGCTCTCAGCCTTGCTGCCCCAGATCAAGATGCTCGTCGCCAACAGCATTGAGGGGCTGGCATACGACAAAGTGGCGGTTGTGTTCGTGCCGGTCGAGCGGACTCAACGTGAGCTCACGTCTGCGCCGGCAGCTGTTTCGGTTCAACCAACGAAGTTCATCTCAACTCCCTTTGTTGCAGTCGGCGTCGGAGGTGCTGGTGCTGCGTTCGGCGTTCTGTCTTACGTCCTGCTGAGCACACGTGCGCGCCGGCTCAGTCAATCTTGGCGCAAACTGGCAAATCTTGGCATAGGCGCGAGGATGCCCGCTCCCAAGCCGCCGGCAAAAGCTGAACTTTGATGCGCGATGAGCGGAATCCAGTGTCGGTATCGATGACATCCAAGGAACAAAACTATTCAGTCAGCCCACGCTGCAATCGCCTACGTGAGCTTACGGCTTTGAGTGATCCCAGCCGTCTTGCCGCCCGTCTTGATCCGCGGCTGTCGCCTTCCACAGTGTTGCAGTTGCAGAAGGCTACCAGGCTGCAGGAAAGACTAGCCAAATTGCTGTTAGGCGGTGAACTGGTGGTCAATGAAGGTAGCTGGGGAAGGGATGTACTGCTCGGGCATGATCCGCATCGGGCGGCACTCCTAGCCGGCAGTGTTTGGCATGCTCGTTCGTTGGTAAAGCGAGTGTCAAAGCGTGATCTCGAACTGCTAATCGAAGACATTGGTGCGGAAGCACATGCGTTCGCGATCAGACACTTATCGAACGCCGTCGCAACGGAATCGATTGTCGATCCGGAGCAACTTACGCACCAGATTGAACATGACGGTTATGCCTGCCTGGGCGCTTGGCTCGCGGAAGCCTCGGAGCTTGACCGTAGGCGCGTGCTTCTCCGCTTACCTGTAGGAACGGCCGCTGACGCCCCGGCAGCCGAGCACCAGAAGGCCGCAGGCCAGCTGTTGTCGTTGGTGATGGCCCATTTAGCCGAAGAGGCAGGGACAGAATGACCGCCAACGAGCCTGGATTGCCGGAAAGCCCGCAGATACGCCCGCTGGGTCCACTCATACCAGCTGCGGAACTGGGGATCTGGTACGATGCGGTACAAACGGGCGCGCTAGCAGAGCGGTATATACGACAGGTTCGCAGCTGGGCAGCGAAAGCCTATGAGCGCGAGCGAGCGCGCGGCCACGCTGAGGGCCTCAAGACAGGCTCGGACGAAATGGCGCGGCTCGTTGCCCGAGCCGCTTGCGAGGTGGCGCGTCGGAAAGCCACTCTGGAACAGGCGTTGCCCCAGCTCGTCCTTGAAATCTTGAGCGACTTGTTAGGGTCGTTTGATCCCGGTGAGATGCTGGTGAAGGCCGTTCGCCACGCCATTGACGAAAAATATGGCAGTGGCGAAGTGTGTCTTCGTGTGTCTCCTGTGAAAACGGATGCACTGACACGCGAGTTCGCGGCATTCGATGGAAGGGATGGTCGGCCAAAAGTTACCATTGATGCTGACCCCGCTCTGTCGCCGGACCAGTGCGTCTTGTGGAGTGAGTTTGGCAATGTCGATCTAGGGCTTTCGGCCCAACTCCGGGAATTGCGCCTCGGCCTTAATCCGTCTTCCCAGGAGGGCGCACCGTGACGACCCACCAAGCAAGCTACGACGATGCGGTTAGCGAAGGATCTGTGCATGCGGCGCTATCATCTCTGAGGTCTACAGCAAAGCATATCGACACGCGTGCGGTACGCGGACGCATCACGCGGGCGATTGGTACGCTGATTCACGCCGTATTGCCAGGAGCCCGCGTTGGAGAGCTGTGCTTGCTGCAGGATCAAGCTACCGGACGGTCGCTTGAAGCCGAGGTCATTGGTCTGCTGCCGGATGGGGTATTACTCACGCCAATCGGCGATATGGTGGGGTTGTCTAGCCGCGCGGAGGTGGTTCCCACTGGGCGAATGCAGGAAGCTTCAGTCGGCCCCGATTTGCTCGGGCGCGTCATCGATAGCTTCGGCCGTCCGCTCGACGGCAAGGGTCCAATAAAGACGGCCCACACTCGCCCCCTCCGCGGCAGGGCGCCTAACCCAATGACGAGGCGTGGCATCGAGCGGCCCTTTCCGTTAGGCGTCCGTGTGCTGGATGGGCTTCTGACGTGCGGCGAAGGCCAGCGGATAGGAATCTATGGGGACGCCGGTTGCGGCAAGTCCACGCTGATGTCGCAAATCGTAAAAGGCGCGGCCGCCGACGTGACCATCGTTGCGCTTATAGGAGAGCGTGGGCGTGAAGTGCGCGAGTTCATCGAGCGCCATATTGGAGATGCCATTGATCGTACAATCGCGGTCGTCGAGACGTCCGATCGCTCGGCAATGGAGCGCGCGCAATGTGCTCATATGGCCACTGCACTCGCCGAGTACTTTCGTGATCAGGGGCTGCGCGTCGTTCTGTTGATGGATTCGTTGACGCGCTTTAGCCGCGCGATGCGCGAAATCGGCCTTGCCGCAGGAGAACCGCCCACCAGACGCGGCTTTCCTCCCTCCGTCTTCGCAATGCTGCCTAGTTTGTTAGAGCGCGCCGGTATGGGCGAGACCGGGTCGATCACCGCCTTCTATACCGTGCTTGTCGAAGGAGACGGTACGGGCGATCCAATCGCCGAGGAATCGCGGGGGATTCTCGATGGTCACATCATTCTCTCACGCGCGCTCGCCTCCCGTGAGCATTTCCCGGCCATCGACGTGCTATCGAGCCGAAGTCGCGTGATGGATGCCGTCGTATCTGTGCCACATCGCAAGGCGGCCTCTTTATTCCGTGATCTGCTCTCGCGCTACAACGAGACAGAGTTCCTAATCAAGGTCGGTGAATACAGCCCGGGTTCCGATCCGCTAACTGATCGGGCAATCGCCTCCATCGAGGAATTACACAAGTTCTTGCGCCAGGGGCAGGACGAGCCGTCCACTTTTGAGGAGACCATCACGTGGATGTCGCATCTGACCGCCTGACTTCCGTTCAAACGTCGAAACTGCGGCGTGTGAAGGACATGAGGGAGCGCAGCGCGCTACGTGAGTTATCCAACATGGAAACCAAGCGCCGCATCGCGGTCGATGCCATGGACCGTGCCTCAAAGGATCTTGCAAAGGTCGAGCAGCGCCGCGCAAGATTCGAAACTGAACTTTATCTGGAGCTGACATCGTGTGACACGATGTCTGCAACGGAACTCGATCGTCGCTGCCATCGCGCCCTTGAGAGGCTCACAGCCGAGGTCACATTAGCACGCCAAGCAGTTGAGCAGGCGCGCATCGCTCAAGAGCAGGTCACGGCAGAGCTTGTTGAGGCGCAGACCATTTGGGCCACGCGTTCGGCGGCGAGTCAAAAGTGGCAGCAGATCGAGTGCGACGTTCAGCGCACGAGCACCGCGCATTCGGAATTCGCGGCTGAACTCGAAACAGAGGATGAGATCTTGGTCCGATATCAGAATGGTTCGCGTAGCCAAACGCTTGGCAAGTCCATCTAATGACTGCTCCTCTTGTATCGGTGTCAGAATGAGACCGGCGAGTATGCGGGGTGACTCTGCACCGTTCGAGCCAGCGCTCAGACTGTCCCATGAGGTGGTCTTGTGGCTGAACGATATCGCGCCTCAGCGGATGGTCCCGCAGAGTCGCCTTGCTGATAAGCCGCTGTCAGTTCGGGTGAACCGGATCGTGTGGCAACCGCAGCCATCTGCCATGTCCATGCTTGACTGTGTATTCCGCGTCGGAGCCGAAAAGCTTGTGTTGTCGTTGCCTCGCCCGATGGTCGAGACACTGATCTCGATTGTGCAGAATGACCTTGCTTTACCTTCCGATCCAGCCCGTTCTCTCCTTCTCGAACTGGCCCTAGAAGCGTGGCTCACTCGTCTGGAGAACTTGCTAGCCGAGGAGGTACAAGTAATCCGCATAGACGAAGCAACGATGCAAGGCCCGTATCTGGAGCTCGAGATCGCCTGTGGACCGCTTACGGGCAGTGCGCGCCTGTTCCTATTCTCGTCACTAGACGGTTTGGTTCCGTCCGCGTTCTCTATGATGCGAAAGTTGCTTGGCCAATTGCCGCAAGAGAGGCGCAAGCTTTCTCCGGAATTGCCTGTGATGCTTGCCGCAGAGATTGGCTCGTTGCGCATTCCCCTCGCGCTACTTCGCCAAGCACGAACTGGCGACGCGCTTTTGCCGGACGTCATTCCTTTTGCACGCGGCCAGCTCATCCTCACTGCCGGAACGCTGTGGGCCCCCTCGCAGGTCGCTGGTGGAGGAGCGATTCTGCGGGGCCCATTCCGCCGGCAATTCCACCCACTAAGGTGCGCAGATATGACAAACCAACCGCAAACACAGCCAGCAATGCCGCCCTCGGAAGCCGATGTCGATAGCATTGAGATCACGCTCGTCTTTGAATGTGGCCGTTGGCCCATCCCGCTGGGTGCGTTGAGAACCATCAACGAAGGCCACGTGTTCGAACTTGGCCGCTCCATCGATCGCCCGATCGATATTATTGCGAATGGAAGAGTGATCGGCCACGGCGATATCGTGCGTGTCGGTGAACAACTGGCTATCAGGCTACGCGGCGAGTTGGCGGTCAATGACTGAGATTCAACCGAACATCCTTGCGCTTATTTCGGTAACAGTCGGCCTTGGTCTACTGACGTTTGCCGTTGTCACCACGACGGCGTTTATAAAGGTCTCGGTCGTTCTCTTCCTCGTTCGTAACGCGCTCGGGACACAGTCCATACCCCCGAACATCGTTCTGTATGGCGCTGCACTGATTCTTACCGTCTTCATCAGTGCTCCGTTGTTAGAGGGGATCTACAGCCGCGTCAGCGACCCGCAACTTCACTATCAAAGTTTAGACGACTGGGTAACAGCAGCCAAGCAGGCGAGCGAGCCGCTGCGCGCCCACCTGAAAAAGTTTACCAATGAGGAGCAGCGCACGTTCTTCCTGTCATCCGCTGAACGTGTCTGGTCGGACGACATGCGCGCAAACGCAAGCGCTGATGATTTCGCGATCCTTATACCGTCCTTTCTGATCTCCGAGCTTAAGCGTGGCTTCGAAATCGGCTTCCTGCTCTATCTTCCATTCATCACGATCGATCTGATCGTGACGACGATCTTGATGGCTATGGGCATGTCAATGGTAACGCCAACACTCATTTCTGTTCCTTTCAAGCTATTTCTGTTCGTCACGATCGACGGTTGGTCGCGGCTCATGCACGGGCTGGTCCTAAGCTACGCAACGCCGGGAGGTTAACATGGATGAAGCTAGCATCCTCACTCACTTGAGCCGATCGCTCGTTGTCTTCATGATCTGGGTCCTGCCGCCGCTCGTCGCCGCTCTCGTGGCCGGACTGGTGATCGGCATCGTTCAGGCCGCAACGCAGCTGCAGGACCAAACGTTGCCCCTGACTGTCAAGCTTCTCGTCGTTCTCGGCGTGCTCGTGATGTTTGCTCCGGTACTGAGCGCCCCGCTTATCGAACAAGCTCAGCGGATTTTCAGTGATTTCCCTATCCTCACTGCGAACTATTGATGCCTCGAAGGAGGCCGCTGAGTGTCTGGTCAGAGTCATCCGTGATGAATTGCCAAGAGACAGATAGTGCAAAGGTAGGGTCAGTAGCATGCGGGTATAGAGACCGTCGGACCCCCGTAGGGGCAGTTTGGCTGATGCTCTGTTGACCAGTTATGGCAACTCAGCAACCGATTGTCCTCAGCCCTTCGAGGTCGAACATCTCCGCGCGTCGAGCGGAGCCGGCTTATTGACACAAGCAAGCAACTAGCACCTAAAATGGATGGCTTGTCACCTACCGAGACGCAAACTGTGGTCAGGGCTGCTATCGACTACGCCGCTGCAGCAGGGCTTTGTTCGGCTAGGGCCCTAGGCATCATGTTCGTGCTCCCGGTATTTACGCGCCCGCGCATTAGCGGGATGATCCGCGCAAGCTTAGCGATCGCGATCGGGCTGCCATGCCTGCCACATATCAAGGACGGCTTACAGACGCTAGATCCGGGTACCCGTGTGGTCGCCGTCGCGCTCCTCGGTCTCAAGGAGATGTTCATCGGCTTGCTGTTTGGCTTCCTACTGAGCACGCCGCTATGGAGCATCCAGGCAGTTGGTGACATCATCGACACCCAGCGAGGTGTTTCAAGCCAGGTGGACGATCCTGCGACACGCAGCCAAGTCTCGGCCACAGCCCTTTTTCTCGGGACGGCTGCAGTTACGATTTTCGTGGTATCTGGCGGTCTGCAGACAGTGGTCACATGCCTTTATGACAGCTATCTGATCTGGCCTGTCTATCGGGCACTGCCTACCCTGAGCACGCAAGGGGCAATGGAATTCTTACGCCTTCTCGATCATATCATGCATACGGCCTTGCTCGTCTCGGGGCCGGTGGTCGCTCTCCTGCTCCTGGTCGACGTGTGCCTTATGTTGCTTGGGCGGTTTGCGCCGCAAATCAAGCTGAACGATCTCTCGCCGACTATCAAGAATGTCGCCTTTGGAATCGTCATGACCAGCTACACCGTCTTCCTCATTGACTACATGGGAGCGGAGATTATCCAGTTCCATGGCGTGCTGGGGTGGCTCGAGAAGTTCTTGAGATGAACGATTCGAGCGAAGAGAAAAAGCTTCCGCCAACTCCCAAGAAGCTGCGCGATGCGCGTAAGAAAGGGCAGATTCCGCGCAGCGCCGATTTTGTGAGCGCGCTCAGCGTATCGGCCGGTCTCGGCTGCCTCTGCCTGACAGCGAGCTCAATCGAAGATGAGTGGCATGAAGCAGTACGGCTCATTGACAAGCTCCAGGGGCAGCCCTTCAACAGTGCGGTCCAGCGAGCAGTGCTCGGATTGATCCAACTTTCGATGATCACCGTCATCCCAACCATCGCAGCCGCCGTGGCTGCAACCATTCTGGCCAGTGTTTTGGCTGCCGGTGGGCTAACCTTTTCCCTGGAGTCGCTGAAGCCAAATCTTCAGAAATTGGATCCTACCAAAGGGCTAAAGCGGATTGTCTCGCAGAAAGCGCTTCTCGAGCTTGGTAAATCGCTGATCAAAGTGCTCATACTCGGTGTTACTCTTCTTTCCACGGCACTCGCAAGTTGGAGAGCACTGGTATACGTACCCGCCTGCGGTTTGGATTGTTTTGGCCTTGTGTTCAAGGATATCAGAGCTCTGATCGAAATTGCGGCCGGCGCGTTCCTGATCGGCGGCTTGATCGATCTGCTAATCCAGCGGTGGTTATTCTTGCGCGACATGCGCATGACGCAGAGTGAGGCGAAGCGCGAGTCTAAGGAGCAACAAGGAAATCCGCAGATAAAGGGTGAACATCGCCGTCTCCGTCGGGAGACGGCGCAAGAGTCGCCGCTTGGCGTGCATCGCGCCACAATGATCGTAACGGGGCCTGCACTGTTGGTTGGGCTGCGTTACGTTCGCGCCGAAACTGGAGTGCCTGTATTAGTGTGTCGCGGTGAGGGCGAACTTGGCTCACGGTTGCTTGAACGTGCGCGAGGGCTGAATCTGAGTATCGTCGAGGACCCCATTTTGGCGCGGCAACTGATCCGAAAGGCTACGATGGGCAAGGCCGTTCCGATCGAATGTTTCGAGAGGGTCGCAAAGGCAGTCTTTGCCGCGGGCTTGGCCTAGCTCGGCGCGCAAAAAGTGGCTTCAATCCGGCCTTTTAGCAACCAACCTCAACTTGCGGAACCTGAAATGCAAGCGGCGCACTCTTAAAAAAAGTGGAAAGCGAAACGCACTCTCTATGGCGACTAGTCCCCTCCGCGACACCTTCATTGAACAGTCTATGGCTTAGCGCTGCTCGCGGGCTCGGCCGCTCATTGGGTTTGTGACTTGTGAGCATCGTCTTGCAAGTTGCTTTTGTCGGCGGCCGGGAGGCTTCCGTGTGCGCTAAGGGGAAGCACCGCACGATCACCGCTGGTTGGCCTGACTGCGGTATTGCCCAGCAAGTCGCGGGGATCGTTCACCATCGCTCCGAGATTACTTCGGACCGAGCAGCCAAGCGTTGGATCGAAAGAATTGTCGTCTACGGAAGGGCCAACAATCGGACGCGATGGACAGACGGGAGGACGTGCTTGGTAGACAATCGCCTCGATTCGTACCCCGAAATGACCAGACAGATCGGCTGAGGAAGGCATCAGATGTATATTGTAGGGGGCAACGCCCATCGCTCGCGCTTCATGGGCCACCTGCGCCATAAGTCGGGGTGAGCCGGAGACTTCGAGATGGAGTGCATCCCGCCGACCGCGACTGGCATTTGCGATAAAATCCCGCAGACGATACGTTTCGCTGCGAAGAAGGCGCTGCAATAGCAACACACTGGTCTTCTGCTCCACTTCAATCGCTTGTTCAGCTGGCGCAGAATAAATCGGAGCACTGTTTGTGCATCCGCCTACACTTGCCGCAATAGCGATCAAGGGGCACAGATGTCGAAAGCTCATTCATGGTCCTCATTCGATAATAAAGCCGGCTCCCTCTGTCGCGCCTGGGTTAGGCGTGCGGGGCGCGTTGCGGCCTCGCGGCGGACTTGCCAGCGTGTTCGTCAACGTACGCCCCGCGTCTGAGGGCGGTCGGATTCTGTCGGTGGGCGCGCTCATGTTGCCGGGGGTCGATGCCGGTCGCACGATGTAGGGAGTGACAACAATGACCAATTCGGTCTCCTGCTTCTGAAATGAGGAGGAGCGAAAAAGTGCACCCAGAATCGGCACATCGCCCAGCCAAGGAAACGTGCTAATGTCAGTGTTGAAATTGCGTCCGATGAGGCCTCCTATTGCAAAGCTTTGACCACTGGCAAGCTCCACGACAGTACTGGCTCGACGCGTCGAGAGAGCAGGCACGGATATTCCGTTGACGTTGACCTCACCTTCTTTTGATAGCTCGCTGACTTCAGGCTTCACGTGAATATTGATTTGATTATTGCTTAGAACGGTCGGAACGAACTCCAAGCTGATCCCGAATTGACGGAATTGCACTGAGACTTGCCGATTGTCTTGCATGATCGGAATTGGAAATTCGCCACCTGCCAGGAAACTTGCTGATTCGCCTGACATGGCGGTAAGATTCGGTTCAGCCAGTACTGAAGCGAGATGGTCGTCGGCGAGTGCGTCAAGAACAGCACTAACGTTCGCACCGGCAACGCCGAATCCGATACTTGCCGTGCCGCCACCACCGCTACTCGTGCCGGAGCCGCCGCTCGTGGTGGAACCGCCACTGCTGCCGGAACTGCTCGCTCTGCCACTGTTAAAGCCGAAAACAACCGCGCCGTTCTGCGCCTTCGCAGAGAGGCTAATGCCAAGCTCCTTCATGGCGGTGCGCGATACCTCGGCCACGCGCACGCTCAGAGTGACCTGCAGTGAGCCGGCCACCTGGATCTTGTTGACGACCAGCGCGCCAGCACCCAGAAATTGCTCCGTAACCTTCTTCGCCTGGTCGACTAGTTCGGCATTAGGTGCTGTCCCGCTCAGAATCGCGCCGCGTGGTGTATAGGTGACTTGGATCGGATAGTCTCCGAGCTCGGCCTTGAGGGTGGCTCTAAGATCCTCGACAGGTTGGGTGACCACAACACGAAGCTCGGCCAATGCCTCGCCTTTATCGTTCAAAGCGAACAGGCTGGTCCGTCCCGACTTTTTGCCAAAGACGAAGAGGGTTGTGTTCGACGGCGCCTGGTAGTCGGCGATCGTTGGGTCGGCAACAAAGATGCTGGCCGCCGCCGCCGAAAGATGGACGGTCTTTCCCTGAGAGGAGGTAAGATTTAAAGTTCCGCTAACGCTGCCGGCAGTTGCGCGCGGCGCCTCCTGACTGCCATTCCGCTTTATCTGAGCTGCGGCAGTGAGAGGAAATATGGGGGCGACCGTGCAAAAGGCGTACAGAAGTCGGAGCAGAATAGCGGATGTGACGGCGATTGGCCGTCCGCTTATGCGAGGATCAAGGGCGAAGTTCAAGGTAGCTGCTTCGTGTTCAAGGTGATCGGCTGGGCAGCGCATGCTGCCTTCAGTTCAAGTCCATAGCCGATGCCGCGCGCGGTTTTAATTCGTAGCGTCGCACCCGACTGGCTCAAATGTGTGCGTAAGCGATAGATCGCGACCTCCAAAGCATTGGTCGAGACTTCCTCGTTAAACGCATAGAGACCTTCCTCCAGAGACGCTCGCGGCACGGTGCGGCCTGCCCGACTGAGCAGAAGTTCAAGAATGCAGACTTCGCGGCGCGCAATCCGCAATGGCCGACCTTCAACTGTAACTTGCCGGCCGATGGGATCGAAATGTAGATTGCCGAAGCTTACGACAGGTGCCGTCATTTGCGTCGATCGCCGCAAAATGGCGCGCATCCGGGCGATGAGCTCATCGATAGACACCGGTTTTCGCAGGAAGTCGTCCGCACCGCCGTTGAAGAACTCAATCCGCGTGGCTACATCGTTCAGGTTGCTGATCATCATGGCTGGCGTTGGACATCCCTGGCGTCTCAGCTGCTTCAGCCAGTCCAAGCTATTTCCATCCGGCAAGACCAATTCGAGCAAGACAATATGAAAGTTCGCGCAATCTAGCGCGGTCTGCGCCTCGTCAAGAGTCTCGATTACATCGACGGCAAAACCGCGGTCCAATAGCCCTGTCTTTACGGCGCGCGCAAAAGCCGCATCACGATCAACCAAGAGAACTCGCATTCGATAGCCTAGCGTACATCCATAGCGAAACCCGAGCGCGTTGCGGTCGACAGTGAAGTCTGGCGAATCGGCCACCTGGTCGAACTAGCCGCCCAACAGAAGGGGAAATCGGTTCGCACGACGTTCCTGCTCCTACTTGTAAAGAATGGCGACTGCCTTATGGACCTTCAGGTAAGGTGAGAAAAATCTATTGTTTTTATGTAATGCATCCAGCCGGCGAATGGATCGCGCGAACGTCATCATCTGGAAAGGAAGTGATGAAAATGAACGCGGTACCCACGAGCACGTGCATGCCAGCAGGTCCAACCGCTCATGGGAACATCCGCACATCCGTGATCACACATGCAGTTTCGTTCATGTGCGGGGGACCAAAAAGTCCAGCGACGCAAATGTATGGACGGTGTATCCGCACGACTTCAAAATATGTTCGTTGCAGCACGGATAGACGCGTCATCATCTACAACGGTAGTCGAGCGCGTGGACGAAACGATCGTCTCAAGGGAGAAGGCAACTTGCCTGAGTAAAGCCGCCTGGACCGAAAGTGGCCCAAGCGGCTAGATTGTAAAATCGTACGTAGGTTTGGGCGCTGGAATGGGTGGCCTCAATTCCCAGCCGCTCAGTCATTTGATCAAATCGGCCACAGACCGGGCACCCATTTTCTTCATCATCTGTCCGCGATAGATCTTGACGGCAATCTCGCGAGCCTATTTCCGCGGCTATTTGCTCGTTCATAAGGCCACAAGCGACCAGTTTCAAACCTCCTGTACGCGGCCGCTTAAAGAAGAGCGAGTGCAGCTTTGAGGTCATCTTCTCGGCTTCCCGACTACTGCGATCCCGCTCGGTCGCAGCGACTACGGAATCAAGCAACTGCTGACCGCGGAACGGCTTCGCAAGAAATTCAACGGCTCCGCCTTTCATGGCCTGGACGCTCCTCGGATGTCGCTATGCCCCGTCATAAAGATTATTGGAATGTGAAATGTTCAGTTTCGCAAGTTCATTTTGGAGCTCGAGCCCGCTTACTCCCGGCAGGCAGACGTCAAGGACGAGGCAGCTGGTGACATGCGGGAGCTTGCTCTGAAGCACTCCTGAGCTGACCGAATGCAAGGACATCTAGCCCACCGACCGAAGAAGGCTCGTGAGTGAGCGGCGCACCGAGACATCGCCGTCCACAATGAAAATCTTCGCTTCCCACCGGGTATCTCAGCGTTCGCGCGCATGGTCCGCAAGTCAGAGCGCTTGCGCACCAGATGTTCCCCTTTATCAGCTACTGGACGGACCCATTCATCAGCGCTACTCGAATGGTGCGACAAGAGAGCCGATCGCGGCGGCCTCCCCTTAGATACGAGCTTGCCGCGTCGACGACGCTGTTCGGCCTAACGGCGAAGTTGGGCCTCTTTTTTGCCAGGGCCCCTCTTACGCCCGGTCCTAGACGAGATCAATGATTCGCAGAACCAGAACAGCGCGCGTATGCATGTTGCCCAGCACTCTCACGCGGCAATGGGTGGGAAACGTCAGCCGAGGACCTCAGGCCGTCCCCTGGCACTTAGTCCTCACGCGTCTACAATGGCGCGCTCTTGGTGCGCAGTTGCGGTCCCGTTCATGGGAACGGGCAGAAGAGCCACTAGGCGGCAGCCCAGATGAGCGCGCTTAGGAGGATCATCAGAAGCACCACAGGTTCGGCAGGGATGTGTCTGCCACGCATCACGCTGAGAGGTGCCACGGTTTTCCGCCTCCAAGCACGCGTGGTCTGCATTTATACCAGTATGTCATCTGGTGTTCGATCCTTGCGCCGCAGTTTGCTGATCCAAGCCACGCGATTCGCTAACGGCAACTCAAACGTCCCCAACTCGGCCGAATGCGAGCGATCGGGTGATGTCTCTCAGGTTAGAACCTGTCTTGAGGGATTCCCAATCAGGGAATGAGTGATTTATGAGTGTCGGCTTTTGGAGGAACCGGCCGATGCGACGCTACGTATCGGATCAATCTTGTGCTGGGCCGGGAAGGCATGTCGGTGGAACCGCCGCCGACAATCGACTGTTCGTCGACGCGGTTCTGTACCGGCACGGAGCGGGGACCCTGGCGCGATCTGCCGGAGCGGGCCACGCCGCTTTGAATCTTTACCGGTCATTTCACCCAAGGCCCCTACGGCCAATCCAAATGCTCTGGCCATATCACCGTTTCAGATCAGCCGTTTTTCCCACGCCCTCAAATCGGGTTAGCGAGACGTTCGGCGGGACTAAATCCGTCATGTGGATGAGTCCGAGGCGAGTTAACCCCACTCAGGCGCGAGTGGGTCATTGAGCACGCCCATCTTATCTGCGGCGTCCGAGAGCACGTTCCGAAGAGGTCGAAATCGGCCCAAGGATCAAGCTCGCAAGTTAAGCTCTCGCGCGGGCTGAACCATCGTGAGCGCGCCCTCATCGGCGGAGAAGGGCCACCGGGTAATGCGACTCAAGTGCCCCGGGTCATGCTAACGTAAAAGCCAGTCTTCATCTCGTGGAGGGATCAGTCGCGGTACCCCACAGCGAGAACGCCTCAATGGCAGCGCGAAGAAACCAAACCTCACGCCGTCGCGATCGGCGCGAGCACGCATGCGCATTCGCAGATCGTGAATCACTTCGGCATTTGGGGGCCGTCTCAATTCTCGCCTGGGGCCGCCGTTCAAAGCAGCCGGAACGCTTTCGCACGAAAGTTCCGATTGCAGCGTTGAAATAACGATGCGCTTTGTTCGTTGCGTGCAGACATATTTCTTTAAAGAGCCAACGATTCAGCTATCGGTTTTGCTGGATTGCATGCTTGCTCTGAAGCAAAAGCCATGACCTTATGACGCCGACAGTGCTCCACCAAGGGCAAACGCGCATTCTCTATGTCTCCGACAGCCTCTTGGCAGTGACTGCGACTGGCCTCGTGCTGCTCTGCCCGAGCCTGCTCGCAGTCGCCTTCAGTTTAGGCGAACTGGTATGTTTCGCACCTTGCGCCCGAGAGCGAGACGCCTGCATTTGGCATAGCGGAATGGACTCACGGAATGACGCTCCTCCTTTGGGGAAAGTCGTCCCGTCGGCCGACCAAAAGGCTCGTCCGCCCCTCGACCGGGCAGACCCAGGAGCGGTTCCGTAGAGTACGAGGAGGAACGAGATTTCCGTGACGGGGCGGGCTCATTCGTCAGCTAATTGTCAGCCAGGCGCTTTATCTAAACAGGCTGCGCATTCGCTTGCATCGGAGTGGAGTATGAAGGGCATTGGCCAAGCTGGCAACTCGCACGGTGAGGCTACTGGAGGCGACAGCACATGGGTATCGAGCAGTTCGCGCTCGGAGTCGGGTCGTCCCCCTGGGGAAGCTAGCCATTTTTTCGATTCCGTCGTCGAGCGGATGCGCTCTGGGCCTCAAGATACAACGACGCGAAGCTCAGGAATGGCAGTCCCGATTTCGTCGTCAGCCGACGATATCAAGGCGGCAAAGCGAGAAATGGAAAGGCTGCTTCAGGAGCTCGACATTTGCCGTACCGCGGCCATGCAACCGCAGAACTCGTCAGAGATGCAAGAGCAGCTCGATAAGCTTGTCAAAGCAAGCTCAAACGTTCTGGAGTACCGCGCGAGCCTGCCTTCGCATGTGGCGCGTAGGATTTTGCCCGACGATCAGGCTCGCGGAATCCGCGACGAGGCGCTCCGTGCGGCGGACCGATGCAACGAGCTGGCCACCCCGACAATCTACCTCTTGGAGCAGAAGAGGGTGAGTGCGGCAACCGTGCTCGACCGGTTGCGCAAATCCGATGCTCCATCCGACCAGCTGAGCCGAGCGGTTTCCAGTGTAGCAAAGCACTATGCGGCCTGTATGGAGTGGTGGGGAAAGAAGGCATTGCGCTCGGAATGGATGCAGTCCGTCTGCGCCGCCACTGCCAATTTCCCGAGTTCAACGGCCGAGATGCGGCAGGCTGAAGAAGCCGCACTCCGCCTGCAAACGGGTTGGGCACTCAATACGAAGTGCATGCATCTGCAGCAGCGGATCGCTCTCGCGCAGGTCATGATTGAGCCGCTGGCGAGCACGCTCGAACCAACCACGGAAAAAATCCTCATGGATGAGAACGGGCGGGCGCGTCTGCTGGGGACCTTCGTCCGAGACGTTTTCCCGGCGTTCAACTCGACGAGCGATGCTGTCTTACAGAGCAAAGGACGCGCACTCGACGCAGAGCACTGTGCCGTTCTGGAAGGAGTCATGGAGCGGCTTTCTGAATTTGGGGCCGCGTGGCACGACATCGTTGCCAACGTAAGCGATCTCGGAAAAGATACCGTCCTCCCATCGGAACTTTCGGGCCAGATCGTCGAAGGCGCGTGGGTAACTGCGCATGAGGTCATGCGCCTCCTGGCCTTGCAGCCGAAGACGCCGGCTACCGCACCATTGGCCGACGCTGGAGCTGCGATACGGGCCAACACTACCCAGAAGGCTGTAGTGGCCGAAGGCGCAACAGCGCGCCGAAAAGGGAAAAGCAAGCGCACGTCGGCCGGTGGCGCCAAAAGCTCGGCTCACGGGCGCGCGCAACCGCAGGCCGCTACAGCCGACGAGGCAACCGCGCCACCAGCTAAGGTTGTCGTGCTCACGGATTTAGGTACGAAGAAGCTCGTGAGGGCGGAAGAAGCGCATGCGCGGGCATCATCGTCGCTGACGGCACAGTTGGGGATCTGGCAGGCCTCGCCTTCGATCGAAGAATTGCCCCAACTCCTCAACCGGTTGGATGAACTTTTGCAATTCGATCTGGCTGGTCAGCAACGGGCAGCCTCGGAAGCGCGCCAGATGAAACCAGAGGATGCCGACCACGTCGTGGACACAGTCGTCGAGCGCCTGCGGACGCAGGTCGCCGAGATGCGGGCCTGTGTGGGCGCGTTGCAGGAGCCCGGTCGACTGCGCTTACTCACGCCTGCACAACTGCCCCAAGTACACAGCAAGATAGTCGGACTCAGAGAGGTGTCGTCCCAAGTCCAGGGGATTGCCGATTCTTTGGAAAAGCGAAAGGCCACCACCAGGATTGATTGCATGAAGACCTACGCCTTCCCCTCGCAGAAATACCTTGAACAGTTGCGGACGGCCGAGGAGTTGGCATCCCCGGATCTACCGCGCGCGCTAAAGGGCGAGCCTGGGGCGCTGTTTGAGATCAAGCTGCAACCCAAGGCGCTGCGCAATGGTACAATGCCGAATCCCATGTGGGTGCACATCCATACGAAGCGGCCGGTACATGGGTGGCAGTTAACGACGCTGGACGACGCTGACTTCGCCGCTTGCCACGTCAAGTCCAATTCACAACGCGGCTTCAATCGGCAGTGGCAGAATGCCCGGGCCGCCACGGGTCACGAGAACGTCGTGGTCCACCGCGGCAAGCTCACACCTGCATTCTGCAAGTCCTTGTTGCCCACTGTGCTTAGCGGCACTGCTCAGTATCGGCTTGCCGAGCCGGAACACCGATCGACCTGGGACGATTCACACGGGATTTAGTATGGGGATGTCCCGCGGTCAGTACTATGCACCACGAAGCTTGATGCCGGTTTGACGCGCTCGATATCATTCGGCTGGCCTCACAGCGCTCTTCTAATTCGGGCATCATCTTCGGGAGACCGGCTCGTGACGCCGAGCGCGTTCGACTGAGGAATGAAATCTATTCCGCGAGTTCGGGGCGTCGCCGTTGCCGCAAACGCCGCTAAAAGGCTCCAGCGCTCAGGTCGATTCCAAAGGCTACTGCGAGAAGCGAAGCAAATGATCCAGTTCCGCAAAACAAAGAACAACCGTGGATGAATCGAGACCGGTACCGGGCTTGGTGACATCAGAAACGACTTTCGTGTAAAGAGATATGATAGCTCAAATGCTTGCTTATGCTCGTCGTAAAAAACCCTGCCGGATGCTCTCGTTCGGAGTTTCAGATGCCATGGACAGGCTGCACTTTTGGAGCGCTTTCATTAATGAGCGAGAAATCTGATTCGTTCTGCAATCCGCGCTGACGAGCGCTCTCGAAATAATGCCTCGGCGAGTCGGTTGAGAGCCGACGGAGTCCCTCCACCAGCATCTCAACCAGAACTTGGCGAAGGTTTCCGCGCGTACTCCTCGAGTTGCTCCAGACTAGTCGAAATGGACGCTGGTCAGCTCACCGGCAGAACTTCCATGGCAGCGGCAATGCGCCAGCTCGACAACGGTCACCGATGTCGTTCAGGGCCTTGGGCCGAAGAGATGAGCTTGGGCAAATGGCCGAAGCTTGCATCTTCAGAAGTTGAAGGCTCCGCACGACCTGGCCTCGACAGCGGATCGAGCCGGCAGCTCGGTCGAAGTCTCCTCCTCGTCGGAGAATGCGTCCGCTAATGTTCAGCGTGTTGCGGCCGCGACCGACGAAATGGTGGCCACGATAACCAACATCGGCCGACCGTTGAGGAAGTGGCCAATCTGGCCGGCGAAGCCGTGCGCTAGGCCACTCAGCGACAAGTGCATACTGAGTGTGACGGCAGGGGCGGGCGCGAATTGGAAACGTTGTGCAGCTGATTGACGCGATCGCGCGCCAAACCAATTTGCTCGCACTGAACGCGGCGATTTGAAGCCGCGGGTACTGGCAAAGGGTTTGCAGTCGTGGTCGAATAACTCAGATCTCTTGCTGCACAAACCGCCTACGCGAACCTTGAGATCAGCGAACACATCAACGGCATTCAGGCAGCGGCGTCTTAGTCGGTGGCTGCCCTTGCCGAAATCGGCGACATCATAGGTGGAATCTCGAACTCCGCCAAAACTGTGGTCGACTCCCGTCAAGGACCGGGAGGCAACAAGGCAGCGCGGCGATTGTCTCGTCAAAAATCTTTCCTAAGAGCGAGAGGTTTTCTGGATCGTAGACACCTATGCGTTGCTGCACGCTCGCGTCCTTGCTTACCAACGCGCAATAGCGCACCTGACCAAGGCGTTTGGCTCCGGTAGGGCTAAAACAAGACAGACTTGCGGCGTACACCAATAACACGGCAGCACTGCTCGAGTGAGGCAGTCGTGCAACAGAGCGTTTTTTGGCCTTCCCTCAGACCTAGCGGCTAACCCCAAATCGAGTTCGCGCTCGACATGAGTGGAGATGCTGTGATCGATAACCTGAATAGCACGCTTCAAAGAAGCTTATTGCAGGTTCCTGAGGTGCGACTCAACATTAACAAGAGCGCACGGCCGCTGCACCATTGTGTTCACAAGCACTCGGAACTCTAAACGAGAGGACACCCAAAAATGGTAGGTGCAAAGCGGCGAGCTCATCGCCTACAACCTTCTGGGCGGAAGAGTTGCACTTGCACGAAGAGTTGCACTTGCACAAGGAATGCTTCCGAGACTTTCCGAGCCCGGTGACCCATCCCGGCGAGTGTTTCGCGAACGTGAGCTTCGAAAATGACGATATCCGAAAGAAGCCAGAAAGGGGAAATGTTGCTAATAACGAAACCGTTCTCTGATCGTCTACTAAGAGTCTGCTTTTTGAACATAGTTGTTCCTCGAGCCGCTCGAACGGCTAGAGCTTGTATGACGATAGAGCGTGACGAGGCGCTTCGATTGCGTTAGGAGGGTTACTTATTTGACTGGTCTCACGCACCGCAAGCCATGTGGGACGCCTCATCCAATAATATGCGCCTCATCCAAATGCTTGCCGGATCTGCATTCTGAAGTGTCGGCCACTGAACGGCCTCGGTGAAAGCTGGTAACGGCAATGGGGGCGGCAAAACCCGCAAGGGTGCCGTCTCTGCGACGAGCTTCGCTAACCTCGACGGCAGCATCGCTATTCGTTCAGTCCCCGATAGCATAGCCGGGATCATGCTAGTGCCCTGAACAATGACCTCAATGCGCCTCTTGAACCCATGCTCGTGCAGGCACCATTCATCGATGGAGGGCTTCTGTGTCGGTCCGAAATTGGCCGCAACATGTCCCATTGACGCGAATCTCTCGTACGTAAGTTGGCCTGATAGCTGTTTATTCATGCGGCAGCCCACACACACCAGAGTTTCTTCGAACAGTTGCGCTTTGGGATGCGTGCTGGACAGAAACAATTCCGGTAGAATCAGGAAGTCGACTTCGCCGCGCCTGAGAAGCTCATCGGGTTCGTCGGCGCGTGAGAGCAATTCAAAACGCACGCCGGGTGCTTCTCGCGCGACCCGGTCGACGATGTTACGGAAGAAGACGACCGCCATGAAGTCGGAAAGGATAATCTTGAAGCGGCGGGTCGACTCCACTGGGTTGAACACGGTCCGGGAGATAATGGAGACCTGAATGTGTACCAGAGCCTCCCGAATTGGAGCGGCGAGCTCTTCAGCTAACGGAGTTGGGACAAGTTCGCGCCCCCTCATCGTGAATAGTTCATCACAAAAATAGACGCGCAGCCGGGCAACTGCGGCGCTCATGGCCGGCTGCGTTAAGTTGATGCTGCGCGCTGCTGCGGTGAGATTGCGCTCTGTCATCAGAGCGTTGAGCGCGACCAGAAGATTTAGATCAAGACCCTTAAAACGCACGTCTCTTGCTCCGTTTTATCGCGGTGCGTCGCACGTTTGAGCAACTCAATTGCCTGCCATTTGCGATTGCAGTCTCATGGCCGAGAGCGTCCAAAGCGTAGGACAGAAGTTGGTTCCCGGCGGACCACTGTCGCCGCATGCGCCAGCTCGCCGACAGCGGCAGTCAGACCGGCCCGATTCGCAGCAGCGCGCGACGACACGACAGGCTGCTTCTTAGTCTTGAGTGCGCTCTTAACGGTCCGATTGCTCGATTCATGATCACTCATGAACGTCGGCGCTGATCCGCTAGGAATAGTGTGCCGGCAGCCTCTCGAAGTTGTCTTCGTCTGCGCCATTGTAGCTTTGATCATCGCGAATGCCGGGCTTTCCTACAACCTGACGCAGCGTACGATTCAAGCGATTTTGTTCGAGTGACCCGACTTTATCCTAATCTATGGCCGCTTGACATGAAGTGTCCTCATTCGCCGGCAAAGCTAGGCGGACATAACCGTCCGCCAAATCCTCGGGGCCTTGTCATTTTTCGGTCTCGCCGGGTCCGAGAAATTGCGCCAGCTGTGGCACGATAACGCGCAAAAGACGTTCGCATGAATTAAAGAGTATCGGATCACTGTCGCGGCTTGACTAATCTCAGGCGACAAAACTGTTCGGGCTGCGACCGGTTCGTTGGGCAGCACGGCCGAATCGATCGTCAATTTACGCAGGCCCGACTGCTCCGCTGCTGCCGCCGCGAATTGTAGCTTTCTGCTGTCGACGAAAATGCATTCCAACCAGGAGGGTGCAGACGACCCCTCGTGCACTCAAGAGCAGCTCGAGCCTTGCCAGGGACGAAAGTCTTTTCCGAATCAGCGCCGCCTGCGAGGTCTGACGGGCTCGAGCGCCGCGGTCATCTTAGATGCCTCATCCAACAAGATCCGGCGCGTCCAAATGCTGGCCGGAACGCTGTTGTGAATCACTGGCCATTGGACAGCCTCGGTGAATGCGGGAAGGGGAAGCGGAAGTGAGACGATCTTTATAGGCATCGTCTTCGCAAGATGGTGGCCAGCCGAGATGGCATGGTTGCTATACGCTCTGTTCCCGACAGCATGGGCGGATCATGCTGAAGCCTTGTACGGCTAGCTCGATGCGGCTCGTGTGCCGTGCTCGAGCAGGAACCATTCCTCAATCGAAGGCTTCAGTGTCCGCCCGAATCTCGCCGCAACGTGTCCCATCGACACGTATCGGTCAAATGAAAGCTGGCTGGATAGCTGCTTGTTTGTATGACAGCCCACGCACACTAGCGTCTCCGCGAATAGGGCCGCTTTAGGGGGCACATTCGCCATGAATACGTCCGGCGTGACCAGAAAATCGACGTCACTTCGCCGGAGTAGCTCGTTGGCTTCATCAGTGAGTGCTAGCAATTCGAAGCTGACGAAAGGAGCCTCCCTCGCAACACGATCCACGACCTTCCGAAAGAATACGACAGTCATGAAATCGGAGAGAACGACTCGAAATCGGCGATTCGACTTCGCTGGATTGGATGCATCAGGCGAAATAATGCACGGCTGAATGTGCACCAGGGCCTCGCGAATGGGGAGCAGCAAGCCCTTCAGTTCGCGCAGTTGTGACAAGTTCACGCCCCCTCATCGTGAATGGTTCATCGCCAAAATAAGCGCGCAGTCTTGCGACTGCGGCGCTCATTGCGGGTTGGCTGAGGTTGATGCTGCGGGCCGCGGCCGTGAGATTGATCTCAGTCATCAGAGCATCGAGCGCGGCGGGAAAGTTAAGATCGAGGCCGTTGAAACGCATTGGTCTTAGTTTATCCGTTAGCTGGATGTGCTCCATCCAAATAATCGATTTTACCAATTCAACCAAAAGGAGATAGCAAACGCCAGTTTAGAGAACTTGAACTGAGGCATGTTCCAATGATTGTCGATCGTTGCTCTGGGTCGGGGGCAAGCTCTCGGTTGCGCGCCGAGTATAGCCGGAGGCGCAGCTCCACTTCATTCACTCCCGTCTGGCTCCGATGTACCCTGCATGCCGCCCGCCCAATGCGACGACGGTGCGCTTGCTCTGGTCGGCGCTTCCGACCAAACGAGGGTATGATTTTCACAACCCTTTTTATAAAACCCCTTTACGTCCGTACGATTGAGGCACCGCTCCCTCGTGACGCAGGTTCGCGACCAGTCCGGAGCCGATCGCGCGTACCATATGCGCCGGCCCTGTCGATTGCTTCGTGGGTTGTGCAGTAGGCCCGAGTGTAAAATGCCCGGGAAGTCCCTCATGGATCTGGTGCGAAGGGCACACTCGCTGGAGGTCGTCTCCATCGTGCATGCCGTCCCAGAGCTGCGCGAAGAGTTGACGGCGCTTTGTTTTTCGGCAGGCTATGTCGCAGAACCTTTCAAGGGGGCGAAGGAGTTCTTGGAATCAGAATGCCGTCTTAGAACGTCCTGTTTGATCGCGGACATGCAACTGCCCGAAATGAGCGGGCTCCAGCTCTACAAGCATCTGGTGGCATCTGGAAAAGCCATCCCGACCATTCTGCTCGTGGATCGCTTTCTTGATCATCAGCGTGCGCGGGCGCTGCGAGGTTGCACCACACATTTACGCAGCAAGCCATTCAGCGACAATTCGCGCGCTGTGCCCACTGCTTTCGCGGCCGCGCACGCGGTGGGCCCGCTTCCGCGGGAACTGCTCGCGTTCGTCAAATCTGCCCTTGGACGCCCAGCCGTGGTCAGGAACCAGCTATGAACATCCCGATGTCGAGTGCGATAGGGGCCTGTCCACCTCCTCTCAGGTGCGGTGGAGTTTGCGCTGGGAGAACGAGTGGTGCTCGCCGACCACATCGAACTGTCCGAATTCTTCGAAAGACTTACGGGCCAACCGGCGCGTTCAACGCAGACCCGTTCAAAGATGGTCGAAGCTGGGCCGGCGCGAGGCCCGAGATTCGAGCAACCGCTACGATTCGCAGGGGGTAGCAGCTCATCTCGGCGCATTGCGACGCTTCATCAAAGTCGGGGACGTCGATCTCTTGGGGCTGAGCTCGGGTCTGCGCCGCTCGAGTTACCATACGCCGGAAATACTTAGACTGTTCGTTTGGCGGACCCTCGCGTTCGCTAAAAGTTCGTGAGTGCTTAGGTATAACGGGCTAGTCTGTTCGGACATGAACTGAAGTTGGCCGAACGCCGGCAACCGTGAAGAGGACAAGGAACAGACTTAGGCCGTTCAGGACGAATTAGGGAATTGCCACACCCAAAGCTAGGACAATTGAGGTTAAGTACTGCCGCAAGCGAGTTCCCAGGCATTCGTTGTTGAGGCGACATTCCCGAAGATTCTTGTCGCCGGACATTTCGGAGGAATGGAGGCAGTGATCAGCCGGTGCTTGGACCGGCTGACCCAGCAGCTCGAATGGTTTGAACGCCCCGTCACGATTTACAATGTGGCGCCGGCCTGCCTTTGCGTCGTATTGCTATGAAATCCAGCATGCTTCATTCGCTGACCACGCTGTGACAGCGTGGTCAGTACATCTGTGAAGCTATGTCGGCACTATTGCAGGCCGGCCCCACTAACCTCTCATTGTCACTATGCAAAGCCCTCGAGCGTCTCGATTGCCGCAGCGCCGAGGATTTCGAGGTTGGGCGAGATGTCCACACGCGAGGAGCCATTGGAATGAGCTTGAATCGGTCGTGGCGTCAAGTTGTACATATAAAATATGGCTACCCGCGAAGGCATAGGCAAATGAAGGAGCTCTTTTCTGCGATTGTAGTGCTTTTCATTTTCGGTCTGCTCGAGGTGAAGCGCTGTGCGCTCGCGGACACAATCCGGCGCTACGATTGCACTATCGACGGGACTGATCGGGAGCCAATCGGCGATCGGATCGAGCATGTCGTCGTCAGCCTTCAATATACCTGCCGCGTCGAGGATGGGCCGTTGAAGGACGCCGGTATTACCGCAATATCGGTCAGCGAGTGGGATAGCGAGAAAGGAAGGTATTTGGCTTCTCTCGACGTTCACCGAGCGCTCGAAGGATTTGCAGTTGGACAGCTCTTGGAGGCGAGCGGCTCCTCTGTCATGCAGGACAAGAGAGCCGCGGGCATCGCGGCTTCAGGTAAGACAGTGTTTAAGTTCGCATCCGGCTCATTGGCGGCTCTTTTAGGGAAGACCGTCAAATTCACGACCAAGCCCGTCGGTTCCCGTCGATTCGAGTTGGAGTTCACAGATTGGCCTGACGCTGCTCGACCGAAGTGACGCCGCGGCGCGGCGGCTCCCATCACGCCATTTCCGAAGGAACCGGCTGCGACGTGAATGGGCATTACGCCTTGCTCGACGATGATAGCCAATCGCAAGCAGGTGTTTGATGTTCCGTCAATCCAAAGCAACTTGTTGGTGAAGGCCAAAGGGATGAACAGATTCTTTTGCCCCACAAACTGAAAGGCAACGTCCACTTCTGCGTGTCAAACGTCACCCGGAACTGCCCCCTCATATTGCCTCAGATGACAATGTTACCGAAGTGCCCCCCTGCCGTCGCCCGAATTGGACGCCGCGAGTCCGAGCAAGCCGCTCGCGAAGCGCGCCCTCCAAAGCGCCGTAGCGAGCGAGCGCCTTGCGGTGATTCGGCGAAGCAACCCGTGGGATTAGACGCCGAGGCACGAAGCTCGGACCGATAGTATGGTTTCTGTGCTGCTGATGAGCGGTCGACTGGCCTTTGATCGCCAATTCTTCACCAACCGCTGCACCGTATGCCGCTGATGGCCACTGAACTGACCGGGCGCATGCGCTTCTAGCCGGGAGAGAAGATCGACCGCGGACAAGTGCGGGGCCGCGGCGAGCCATTCCTCGATCATGGGAATGTAAGGATCGAGCATCGATGGCCGACGTGGCACAGATTTGCGCCGCACATAGCGGCGCCGATGAATGCCCCGCTGCTCACCTTGTTTCCAATCATCGCCGAGCTCTCGGACAAAGGCGGCCAAGTCGCTTTGCACTGGCACGACGGTCATTGCTGGCTTTCCAGCCCGCTGATCAACGCGCTTGCCCAGCTCATTTTGAGCGTCCCGCATCTATGCCAGCAATGCCATGCTCATAAAGCTGCGGCCACGCCCGCATCGAAGTCCGAAATCCGGAAGTTCATACGTCCGGTGATGGCTGCGGCGACTGACCGTGCCGCTTCGCTTATGGAATAGCGCGCACCGATTTCAGATCGAGCATAGTCAACAATCTGCTCAAGCACCTTGCGATCAGGTGGATTCTTCAGACGGAAGTGAAACGCCTTTTCATCGTTTTCAAATAACTCACGCTGCAGATTGCGTGCCTGCACTCCGCTCGAAGTCGAGTCGATAAAGGAACCATGCTGCACGCAGATCATTGCGTGAGATACTACACCACCGTCGTGACCCGAATGGTCTTGCTGATCTTTCCAGGGCGCGCTGTAAAGAGAATGTCCCCTGGCTCTACGGCGTCGATCTTGATGCGTTTCATCAACCCTCCAATGACGAACCGTCCCCTTCAAGGGACGTGCCACCGCTGGAAAGAGTGGGCTTTCCTGTATCTGAACCAGATGCGCCGTCAGCCACTTGCGGCTCCGCTTTGACCGAATGAGTCCGTGTATAGTTGCTCAATCGTCGAGACTTCGTCCTGAGTGAGCTCGGCGAATTCGTTCTCTCGTGCCCGCTTCGACAACCTTCCATCATTCTGTCGCAGAAAGCCGAACAGGTTATTGAGCGTTCGCTCCGGCATGTCGATCATGCTCTCGATGCCTGCACGAAAAGCGTCGAAGTTACGGAGAAAGCTCGTCTCGTTCGGCAGATCCTGCTCAATCGTCTGGCGCACGCATTCGTACAAAAACTCAGCGTGCGGCGTTGCATCGAAAAACCGATAAAAGTCGGCTGTATCGTTGAGGACCTTTACATTGCCCTTCTGCGTAGCTTCCCATTGGACGCAGGGAAGCAGTCGTGCGGAATAGCTCTCCAGCACGCCCTTGTATTCGGTGAACCTGTCCAGGATTGCCGACGATACCGGAAAATGTAGTCCAGCAGGATTAAACCCTCGACGCGCGAGAACGTGATGCATCAGGTAACGGTGGATGCGTCCGTTGCCATCCTCGAACGGATGGATGTAGACGAATCCGAATGCCAGTACCGCTGCGGCTATGATGGGATCAAGATCGTTCTCGGCGCTATGATCGAAGGCAATCAAACCCGCCATGAGGGAGGGAATGTCTTCATGCCGGGCGTCAATATGGTCGGGAATGGGCCGCTGCGTGTCTCGGTCGTGCTCACCGACAAAGCCGCCTTCTTGGCGGAAGCCCATCTTCACAAAGCGCTCATCGCCGATGACGATGGTCTGCAAGCGCAGAAATTCCTGCTCATTGAGCGGCGCACGGCCTGCCTCGCCGATGGCACGGCCCCACCGCTGAATACGATCCTGTGGCGGCCTTTCTCCCTCAAGCACGTAGCTGGACTTCGAATCCTTCAACAAAAGAAACGCAGCCGTCCGCGCGAGCAGGTCCTTCGGAACTGCGCTGACGACCGCGCGCGCGCGCTCCTTCCAGTCCTGCGCAATAAACTCATTCAGCGCAGCAGACTTGAACACGAGCGGACAGAATTCCGGCGTACCGGGAAGGTTGTTACGGACACGATGCCGGGCCGAATTCTCGCCGGTCCCTGCGAACTGGAGTTCGGTATCGACCGCGTCCACATATGAGACTTTGTCGGCGGGCGGCAGCTTCAGCTCACGGCCAAGCAGCCACTCGTACAGGAACCAGATGCGGCGGGTGTAGAGGCCAGTAGGCTTTTGCCGTACGAGCGCCGCGACCTCTCCTTCGTTCACGGCGAGGAAAAGCCGCTTCAGAACGGCCAGGTCCAACCCCTCGTTTTTTAGGGCAAAAGTCAGATGCCCCTCAAGGGATGCCTCTGGGGCGTGTCGCGGCGTGTAGATGCGCCAGCCGCCCTGCTCGATGATACGGTGCTTGATGCCAATCCCCGAGAGGGTACTAGGGACGGGAACGGGCAGCTTGTAAGCGTCGATCAGGGCAGCGTAACCCGCTGGGACCGCCGTTTCAGGCACCCGCCGGTCATGAAAAACGCTCACCGCCCCTGAAAATTGCACGCTCACCTGAGGTTTCCTGAAAAACGATCTCTGACCTCGAATTTCCTTCGCGGAAAACCCTCACCGGTCGAATTTCTATCATATCCCATGAAAAACAATTTCCCAATGCAGATTCCGTGAAAAACGTTCAGTTGGTCAGAATCTGGTCAATAGGGCCACTCCGGCCAAGTGTATGGATCCCGCCAATGACCGGGCATCGCGTTGTCTGCGCTGGACGAAAAAGCGCCTCGCGGCTCAGCAGGATTGATCTTGGGGTTCCTGCGCAGCGGCGTGATCATCGACCGCAGCCCTGGCACACGGTCGAATAAAGCAAATATCGCGCCTGCAGCGCGGATAAACAGCTTTTGCGCTTCCGACTTGTGGGCGGCATGCAGCGCCATCCGCTCCACTCAATGCTCGATCTCCTGTTTCCGGCGGTCAAGTAAGCCGCCGTCCCGCCTGCTATCTTTGGCTTGCCTGACAGTTCCGCCATGCGGCGGTTGACGCGCACGTCAACGGCAAGGGCACGTACGATCTCCGATTCCAATGGACGGGATCAGGCGGAACCCAGAAGGGCAGCCAAAGTACGACCGTGGCGTTTAAGGGAGCGGGTAACGCGTCACTCCAATCGGTCGTCATCCCGATTGACCGCGGGGGTTGCTACTATAACGGCGGCAATCTTCAGACAAAAAATGGAGACCTTATAACCGGCCCCTACATTCGCGGCTTAGATCGCAACATGGTATGGCTTTTTTCAAGAACCCTAATTATACAAAGGAAGAACCCTAATTATAAAAAGGGAAATCTATTCCTTAATTTGGGTTTCCCATGAAGCGTAGCGACCTCAGCCATACCATCCGGGAAACCTTGAAACGGTTGCCGCCGCCGTACGATTCCCATTACGGGATCATTCCACCGGCACCCCCGGAGGAGGGCGTACCGGTAGCCGCTGCGGCGAAAGCTTTGGATGCCGCCCAAGTGGCCTTCGGTAAGGTCGATGCCATCCCCACCCAGATGAAAGACCCCTACATCGTCAGCCGCGTGCTTACCAGACGTGAGGCGGTGAGCTCGTCGTCAATCGAAGGTACCCGGAGCACTCTCGACGAACTGCTGTCAGTCGAGGAGACGGGGGACGACGGCGCCAGGGATGAAGCGCGTCAAGTACGCAACTACGCCGTGGCACTCGATGGATTCATTCCGCTGGCGGCAAAGGACGGTTACGGCGTGTTCACGATGGATCTGATCAGCGATCTCCACCGCGCCGTGATGAAGGACGATCGGGATTATAAGGACGTTCCGGGCGACCTTCGCACGCGCGTCGTATGGATCGGTGGAAATAAGGACATCGCGTATTCGAGTGTGAATCCTCCTCCGCCTGAAGACGTCCCCGGCTGCCTCGCTCAAACCGTCGACTTTCTGCGGAACGAGGGAATGCAGCAGATGACACAAGGATTCGTCACGCGAATGGCGATAGCGCATACTCATTTCGAAGCGGTCCATCCCTTCCGCGACGGCAATGGCCGTGTCGGTCGTCTCCTCCTTCCGCTCATGATGGCGGCCGAGAAGCATGTGCCGCTGTACCTGTCGCCATATATCGAGAGCAAAAAGGGTATGTACTACGCCTCGCTCAAGGATGCCCAACAACGGTTGGACTGGCAGCCGATCATCACTTTCATGGCCGACGCCGTCGCCGGCACGGTTGAAGAACTCATTCGGACCCGTGAGGCGTTGTCCCAATTATCCAATGTCTGGCGGGAGCGCCGCAAATTCCGCAAGGCGTCGGCGGCCGCGCGCGCTCTCGACGAACTTCACAACTATCCGGTCGTGACCGCCAAGCGGCTTGGCGAATTGCTGGACATCAGTCCGCCGCAGGTCCATCAGGCGATCGTGCAATTGGAAGAAGCGGGTATTCTGAAAGAGCGTACCGGTTACTCGCGCAATCGCGTTTATGTCGCCACCGAAGCGCTCAGTATCATCAATCGTCCGTTCGGCGAAGAGCCTCTACTTCCCAATCAGTTGGATCTAGAAGAGCCAGTCGGACTCAGGGGGCCGTGACCTGCGCGAGAGTCGATCGCTGCGGAATGCGCGCTCCGGCGCGTCGCATCCTAGACCAAAAGGCGCTGACGGCATTCAGGAGAACCGCGCGACGATACTGCAGGCGTTCTTCGGCCGTCCGTTTGCCGTCCGCGTCGAAGTCAGGATCGTCCGCGGGCTCGTACCAAAGCATGATCAGCGCGAAGCCGTTGGACTGCAGGTAGACTTGTTTACTCATCGTCGGCGGCTGGGCGAGCCCAATGGCAGGCAGACCTCTTGATGGAAGGCGGCGCGCGCAGTGATGAGGCCATGCTGGAGACCGTCGTTCCTCTGAAGGGCCGCAAAGGGGAAGCAAGCGTTTGAGGCGGACCGCAAAGGAGGAGCCTAATTCTCGAAAGTCAAGCATGGTCGGGCACGACCGATGACGGAAACGAGGAGATTGCCAACATCTCAGCACGCTATCGAGCGGCCCGAGCAGCTTCATACACTACGCGCGCGCCCACGACGGTCAAGATCAGCGATGGACCGCTCAGCGCGTACGCTGTCGCGTCGCGATAGCGTCACTATCCGCCGGATGCGTTGCGAGGTCGGCAACGACCTTGTGAGGATATTGGCCAAAGGGCCCGGCAGATTCGATGGAGACGTTTTCTCCCGTTTTTGCGACCAGTGACTGCAGGCGTTCGAACTCACCGTACCAAGTCGTTTCCATGTCCCCATCTCGGACTGGATCGCGCCTCTCTGTGGGATTTCGATGCCGACGGCTGCCTACGTGTTGTCCGCTTGGGATCCGCCCGAAAGCTCGGACCCCATATCTCGGACTGGCGGGCTTTCGGAGAACAACCCGACCGCCCGTGACCTATGCTGTCATCAGCCCTCCGAGACCTCATAACCGAGACTGGCGAGACCTTCCAAAACGGCTGGCCGCCGCTCTTCCGCAGCGATGGCGCGGACTTCAGCCTCAATGGAGGAAGTCAGCGCGTGGAGACCGGCATCGCTGCGCCTCATCCGAGTTGTGACGCTAGCGGAAGCGGCGCGCTCCGCCATTTGTTGTCTGGCGTCCGATGCGAAAACACTGTGCTACGCCTAGCTCGGGAAACCCCCATAAGTGCGCAGGCCGAACGCGAGCTTTCACCGTAGCTGTTCGCTTGGGCGCGTTCCGATCCTGCGGCGCTGCCGGAGACCGAGGGCACCTGACGACCGTCCGGGCCGCAAGCCGCCGAAGGCGCTTGAATCGGCCGCTGCGTCAAGTTGTACGCATCAAACGGAGGATATCCCACGAAGGCATAGGCAGATGAAGACGTCCTTTCTCGCGATCGTGCTATGTTCCGCTTTGAGTTTGCTTGAGCTCGGCGGGGGAGCGCTTGCGGATACGATCCGGCGTACGACTGCTCGATAGACGGGGTTGACCGAGAGCCAATAGGTGATCGAGATGAGCACGTCATTGTTAGCCTTCAATATACCTGTCACGTGGCCGACGGGACATTGCGAGATGCGGGCATTACGGCGATTTCGGTCAGCGAGTTGAACGGTGAGAAAGGGACATCTTTAGCGTCTCTCGATCTTCACCGTACGATCGACGGATTTGCGGTTGGACAGCTTCTGGAGGGGATTGCCTTCCTTGTCATGCGGGACGAGAGATCTCTTGGCATAGCCGCGTCCGGTAAGATGGTCTTTAAATTCGCATCCGGCTCATTGGCGGCTCTGTCGGGAAAGACCGTCAATTTCACGACCAAGCCGGCCGGATTTGGTCGATTCGAGATGGAGTTCGCAGATTGGCCTGAAGCCGCTGGTCCGAAATGAATAGGCGTCCCGCTGGCCGGTTGGCTTTCGGGGTAGGTCAAACCAGTGTGGTCTGGCCGGAAATCGCAGCTCGAACGTCTCTTATGATGCTGGTCATGTTGCTAAAGTTGACTGTGAATCTGCTCAACGCCTCTGCCGACGCGGACTGTCCAAGACCAGGCTCGCAGCGACGTCTAGACCTTATAGCGGGGACCAAATCGAGACGCCCGCTCATTGCGTCCGGATGGCGAGGAGCCCTGGCGCCTCGATCGAGAGGCTGGAAGCTCGCGCGCGGACGACGGCCGCCGGAGAGCGCACCGTTCCATCAACTTGCCGATCCCACGATCGTCCCGCGCCAAAAGCCTGACGGCGACAATGCGGCTGAATGCGTGACCACTGCATGCCAACTTTTTCGGCGAGTGCGGCGCCGACAAGAACCCCGGCCAATTCCACGGAGCGGCACCGTGATTTCGCCGCTCACAAGATCGCATGATCGTCGATGTCGCGCTGAGCGAGCCGTGTTGAACAGGGCCGGGCACCCTGATGCGCCCCAAGGTCAGCCGGCCCGGCCGCAGCTCGAGATCCCGAGCTCTTGATCTTAATACGCAGTCCTGCCAGCCAGTCCGTAGGTTCACAGATGCAAGCTGCGGGTGTGGCGCAGGGGCGATCGCCAAATCCATAGCAGGGAGGCCGCGCCCAGCGCGCTGCTGGCCAGTAACGCAGCCCGCAGGCCAGATCCGGCACCGACCGCACCGCCAAGCACCGCGCCGAGTGGCGCAAGCCCCCACACCAGGCTCCGGATGCTCGCATTGACGCGGCCCAGCAGCCGAGGCGGGGACAGCGCGTATCGAACGGAGACCTGGTGCACGTTGTAGATCTCTTGACCAAACGACAGCACGAACTGGGACAGCGCCACGCAAATGACGGCCGCCGACCGCGGCTGCGTGATCAGCGCTGCCAGAGTCATGCCTGCGCCGCTGAGCGCCAAGGTGACCATCAATACCGGACCGAGGCCGATCACGCGGGCGGCCCACCCTGAGGTGACAGCGCCCCCAATACCACCAAGTGCGCCGACGCTGAGAACCAAGCCCGTGGTCCAACCGTCCAAACCAAGCTGTTGGGTCAGGTAAAGCAGAAAAACCGCAGAGTAAGCGTTGTAGCAGAAGATGAAGCTGGCGGTCGCAAATGTAACCGCTCGCAGAAAAGGATTGCCAAACACGGCCGTCAGTCCTTCCGCGATCTGAATGACGACCGAGCTCGATCCACTTGTCGGCAGCTCGGCCGTGCGTGCCGGCACTAGCGACAGCAAGACAGTGGCCAGCACGAAGGAGGCCGAGTCGGCGAGAATCGCGGTTGGCGCGGAGAACGCGCTGACCAGCAAGCCTGCCAGGAACGGACCGACTGTCACTACGCAAGATCTACTGAGTTGCCAGGAACTCTGCGCTCTGACGAGTAGAGCCCGATCGACGACCGTTGGCACGTACGCCAGATAGGCGACGTCGCCGATCACTGCAGCCGTCCCAACCAGGGTGGTTGCCATACACAGTTGGCCCATTCCGAGTTGGCCAAGGCTGGCGAGCAGCGGAATCGTTGCGAGCGTTGCTGCCATCACTAAATTGGCAGTCAATAGGATGCATCGGTGCGGGAGGCGGTCCACGATCACCCCGGCGAACAGGCCAATAATGAGGTACGGCGCCCGGCCGCAGGCGAGTAGCAGCCCGGTCTGCGCCGGGCCCGCTCCCAGCAGAGTGATCGCCGTCAGCGGTAGCGCCAGCAGCGTCACTTCGGATCCCAATTCAGAGACCGTGCGTCCGACGAGCAGCCCCAAGTAGCCGCCCGGTAGCCTGCGAGATGGGCTGGAGATCTCGATGGGATTCATGCGTCGACGGCAGGGCTCGCGGCCGATAGATAACCCAACCGGGTTAATTCACCGCCGGCGATACGCTCGAACTCCTCGATCTCCGCGCGTGTGAGATCCTGCGTGTAACGTCCGAGACGGCTGGCATGCAGCGGCTTCCCTGCGGGCTTGACCGCTGGGTTGCCGTACGGCCGTTCGAACGGCGCGTGCTCATGTTCGGCATGCCGCAGAACCGCCTCGTCCCAGGGCAGGTGCAGGTGATTTAGGATCTGCATCAGGCAGACACGGGGGCAAGTCATCAGATCCTCATAGCGTACCTCGAGATAGCGCTCAGGCGGTGCGACCAAATGAGGCCGAGATACCAATTCAAGCCATCCGCGCGCGGCTTCGGGTATGGTCTGGTAACCCCAGTCTGGCACAGTTTTTACATGCGAGGCGGCAAGGTCCCGACCATCCCGTACGATGTGCACGAAATGCGCATCCGGCCACAGCTGGGCGAAGACGTCGATTTGGGTGATCTTGCGTTGCAGCTTCAGTCCCCAGCGCCGCGCGCCCTTTCGTGCCTTACGGAGCTCCCCGATCTCGTTAATCAGCCTGCATCTGTCGGCGAATGAAACGATGTCGCCGGCCGTCTCGTCCATCACCTTGATGACGAGCTTGCGTACATCGTCGAAGTGGAGGCCAAACCGCTGGCATTGCACCACGAAGTGCGCGCCGTCATACCAGAACGGGTCGATCACACGTTTGATCGTGCCGGTGACGCCGGGATCGCTAGCTGCGAGCAGGTCGGTCGCTCCCAAAATGTGCGGGCCGAGATTGGGCGGTTCTAGGAAGTCGATCTCCGGCCCCACCACCAGGTCGGCATGCGAGTCCAGCATGACGCTCAGCAAGGTGATGCCGGACCGGTTATCGCCACCGAGCAGCACTGGCGAGGTGGAGAACGGGTCGGCCTCGGGCATGGTAGTGTTCCCTGTTCGACGGTCGGTGCTCATGCGCGGCTCGGCGCGGACAACCAATGCCGGATCGAATCTGCAGTGGCAATGAAGTGATCACCGGCGAACCGCACGGCAGCGCCAGTCGGATCCGGATCGTCGGACGTCGCCTCTACCCGAGTAAGTGCCGCCGGCAGGGCGTGAGCGGCGGCTTCAATCGTGGCTCGCACGTCGGCATCGGAGAGCGCCGCGCAAGGCATAAAACGGCGGCCGTACTGCATGAGAAAGCCGCGCGACGACATTTCCTGAAAGAAGGCATGACCGAGGTCGGCATTGGCAAACACCACGTCAAACATGGTGGGCCATGCGAACGCGCGCGCCTGAACCTTTTGACGAACGAAGATCTCGTTGAGACCGCTCATGAGTTGCTCGCCAACCTGTCGCATCCGCGCGAGCGCGCTGCCATTGGCAAGCGCTTCGAGGGTGCTGAGCGCTGCCGCGAAGGGGCTGATCTCGCCTTGACAGGTGTTGCCCATGTAGGTCTTTTCGGCGGCATCGAGCACGTCTGCGCGACCTACCACCGCCGCCAGTGCCATGCCATTGGCCAGTCCCTTGCTAAGTGTGATCAGGTCGGGCGCAAGGTCGATCGCGGTGTGATAGCCGCCGAGGCCGTAGCGGAATCCCGTCATCACCTCGTCCAGGATCAGCAGGGCGCCGTACTGGTGCACGAGATTCTGCAATTCCCGGTGATATTCGGGCGGGAAGAAGTTAACCTCGGGGGTGATGATCACAGCAGCGACAAGCTGCCCTTTGATCAGTCTCTTGAGCAGGTCGAGGTCGTAATGGAAGTCGATACTGTCAAGGTCCCGGTCGGGTAGTCCCATCCCGGGACGGTCCTGTAAGTGCCAGTCGTGCCAGCCATGATATCCGCTGGTAAGCACCAGATTCAGACCGGTATGCGCGCGAGCAAGGCGGACTGCAGCGGTCGTGGCGCAGGAGCCAGTGCGGAAAAATATCGAGCGTTGCGCGAGGGGGAATATCTCCGCCAACCGCTCGGCCACCTCGATCCGATGCACGGACAACGGGCCGGGCAGAATGCCGACGGTGCGGCGGATTTCTGCAGTCACATGATCGACGACCGGTTCATATCCGGCTCCAAGCGGCGCAGCCCCGCCACAGGAGGTCAGATCCACATATTGTCTTCCGTCGACATCCCAGACATGCGCACCGCAGGCACGGCTCATGACGACCGGAAAACGCCGATTGAGATCCCATTTTTCCGACGCCGTGATCCGCAAGGCGCGGCGTAGCGCGGATTTGTGCCTATCCGTCGCGGCCAACGTGCCATTGGAGGTGCTGGTAAACATCAACAATTCTCCGGTCGCGGCCGGTCAGACCAGCTTCGTTCTCCGAGCAATCCCGGCGCGTTCGCCTGAATGGTGAAGATTGGATTGACGCCCCGGGGATAGGGGAAGAACCCGCCGTCAGCGCCGTAGACATTGTCGATATCGTGCACACGGCCCCAGCGGTCGACCACGGAGGCCTTTGGGTCAATCCCCGCTCGACAGCCGCGCGGCGGCAGAACGGCTGGATCGCTGGGTGGCTCGAGTGGATCTGCGCCGGCCAGCCGGGCCATCCCGATCCGAAGTTCGAGCTCCTCGCAATCAGGGCGGAGGTCGGCGTAATCGATGGGCGAGATCAGGTCGAGCGCGTCGTCCGCGACATGGGTTTTCGCGTCGAAATCACCGATGCGATATCGGAAGGCGATGGCGGCGTACAATGTCATTCCGCCGCCAGGCACCGAAACGGTCCATGGCTGTCCGAACGGCGTCAATGTGCCGGCCGAAGAGCGCACCCGGACCGCGTCATCCCTGCCATTTTGGACAGTTGACAGTGAGGCGCCAGTGGGAAGCATGTAGTCCGCTTGGACGACGAGCCCCCGGAATCCGGCTCGGGCGATCTCATGGGCAGCGATCGAGCCACTGGCACCGCTGCCGACTACGCATACGTCAACGGCGTTGGACGTCATTGTCCCACCTGTGGCAAGGGACATCGGCCATGCGTCATGGCGACGTGCCCACAAAAAAACTTAAGACGGCTAACGAGAACTGTCAGCGACAGCTTTGAACGTACGCGCGCGTCAGACCGTCGCGACCTACTTTGAAACTCGTACAATATGACGCTCCGTGCGATTCAAGTGCCTTGAGCGCGCGGGGGCGGGTGAATACGTTCAAGATCGGCTGAAGCAAAAAAGTATGAAGATATGACCGTTATGCTCAAGGCGTCTGACGGCCGCGTGGCGATGGAGCAGTGGCAGCGGGTAGCTCAAGCATATCCATCCCGAGAGACCGCCTTGTTGTTGTGCGCACGCCACGATTATACGGTCGGGTCTTGTGAACCATAGACCGGCAGCTATGCCACCAGCAGCTATGCCAAAAGGCACCTGCTGTAGGGTGGCCGCCGAAAATACCTTTCGTTCCATACGCCGGCTTTTGAGTTCGAAGCGCGATTTGCATTGGCCTTGCTGCAAGAAAGGTCGTCATAGGATGCCTCGACTGCCCTCCCGGCATCGAGGACATGATCGAGCTTGCCGCCGCATCGAGCCTTCTGTGCGGCCGCCATGATTCGATCTAAGTCTCGTCGGCTTCTCGAAAGATTTAGCTCCTAACATGAGAAGCGGGGGAGTCCGGAGCTAGCCGTTCTGATTGCTCAATCGGAGGTGTGGAATGGACCCGTTTAACGTCATGAAGGCTTCAAGTACGGCTTCTTCTGGCATGTCGCGCGCCAGGCCGGAACGGCTGCAAGTGAACCAAGCCGCCCTTGAGCCGCGCCTGAGGAAAGCCGCACAGGGGCGGCCAAGGCAAGCCGATGCGGAGCTCTCCCCTCATATTGCGTCTGCCCTGAACGCGGCCGAGATCGGCACAGCGTCTCAGCAGCCAGATGAAAAACTGATCGTTGTTTCCAACCGTGTTTCGACTTTCGACCCTAACAAACCCAAGACGGGTGGTCTTGCCGCGGCCCTTGAACCCGTCGTTGAACGTTCTGGCGCTATTTGGATTGGGGTTTCGGGCACCCTAAGCGAGGGCAGCGAGCAGGTAACTGCCTTCGAACAGCACGGCAAGGGTCAAGTCGCAAAGATAGAGGTGCCGACCGACGACTATGCCGGATTCTATTATGGATTTTCAAATTCCACTCTGTGGCCGGCATTTCATTCGCTGACCGAGCGGATGTCCCCCGCATCGGAGGAAAGTTATAAGAGTTATCGCGACGTCAACTGCGCCGTAGCGCGCGCGCTGTCGCGCCTTGAAAGTCGAGGCGCGATCTGGGTGCATGATTATCATTTCCTTCCCCTCGGCAGCGAGCTGCGCGAGCTCAAGATTGAGCAACCGATTGGCTTTTTCCTACACACGCCATGGCCGAAACCTGATGTGATAGAAGAGGTGCCCCATCATGACGAACTGATGGAATCGATGCTGGCGTACGATCTTATCGGCTTTCAGACCAGCTGGGATCTCGATAATTTCCTTTCTTGCCTCCAATCGCATCTTGGGCTCGAGAGCAGGAGCGATGTTGTGATCTCGGCCCGCGGCTTGACCCGGTGCCAAGTGTTTCCGATTGGTGTCGATCCGAAGCAGTTCGCAGACTATGTTGTGGAATCGCTGACCAAGCATCGAGAGAGGATTTCGTCGGTGCAGTCCAAACTCGATGGCACGAGGCTAGCAATTGGCGTCGACCGGCTCGACTATACGAAGGGTATCGACAACCGGATCAAAGCTTTCGATCAGTTGCAGACAGATAAGCCGCACAGCATCTCGCTGTTGCAGATCGCGACCCCTTCGCGCAGCGATATTCCAGCATACAGTGAATATCAGGGCGATATCGACGGCCTCGTCGACGACGTCAATCGTAAGCATGGAACGGGCGGCGGCTGGAGGCCGATTCTCTATGAGAAGGATCACGTCTCGCAGGTGGAGCTCGCGGGCCTTTACCGCACCGCGGAGGTCGGTGTGGTGACGCCGTTGCGTGACGGCATGAACCTGGTGGCGAAAGAATACGTTGCTGCGCAAGATCCGGACGATCCGGGCGTGCTGGTATTATCGAAGTTCGCAGGCGCGGCAGAAGACCTCAACGAAGATGAGGCGCTGCATGTAGATCCAACCTCTCCTGAGAACATTGCGGCCGCGATTTCAACAGCCATGGAGATGCCGCGCGAGGAGCGCATCGAACGCTGGCGAGCGATGAGCGACAAACTCGAGGCGTATACGATCCACGGCTGGTCGAAGGACTTTCTTCGCGAGCTCGACCACAGTCGGGTGAGAGTGCCAGCTGATCAGTTTCGATATCTCGGGTTCGGTTGGATCAACGATGCCCAAATGCCCATCTACGCGACGGCTGAGGAGTTGAATGTCGCGGTGAATCATGTGCAGGATATGCGTTGGGTCTTGTCTTCGAGAATGCGCGCAGACCAGAGGGGAGGCGGGCCCATCTGATCAACCAAGGTCCGGTTCATTAAGGCGCGATGAGATTTTGCTGAATCATCATCGCGCCTTCGGTTATTTGAGCGTGATCTCCGCCCGAACGCCTTCCGCATTTTGTCGCGAAGCAAACCCGCTTCACGTTTTCCGGATCATGCTCTAGGACAATCCACATTCAGGATTGTCTGCATTGAGTCCAGAATCAATAGCTTCCGAATTATTGCTTTGTGGCTGCGTGGATGGGTGTGAAACGCTATCAACTATCCGACCGCGCCGTTGCCGCCTGACAAAGTAGCAATCCCGACCGCATCGGCGCTGACAAGCCGCTGTCTGTGAAACGCGTGCTCTCCGCGCGCCCGCATCATGTGTGAACCCCCACCGGTACTGACCTTGCTAGGCCTGCGGGTCTTGCAGATCAGCCGGGCAGAGTAGAACTGAACCAGGATAGAACTAAACAATGCATGCCCAGCTTCGTGTTGGCTGGACAGGCGCCAACTTCTTACAAATCAGGCGGCCGATGCTATTGGTTGGGCGAATTCGCAGGTTCGGCAAAGCAGAAAGCCGTCCATTCCGTGCATACGATCGACAACTTCGCAGAAAGTCGGTCCTTTAAAAAGATCTTGATATTCATCGCGAAGAAGATTGCCCAAGATGTGGCGTCGTTCAAAATCCATGCAGCAGAGCGTAACGTCGCCGTTTGGGAGAAGAAGATTACGATGTTCTCGTTCGTCGGGACATGTCAGTGCTCCGACGATCGGCTGTCGTGCCTCAACGATTTTTGAATCGACACTTCCACCGCTGCTGCTCAGCGGTCGCGAGCGAACCAACGATTCCTCGGGTATTATCTCGACTAGGTCGGGATGGACTTCTCCCATGACGACGAAAAGCATGGATGAGATGTCTGCGTCGACCAATTGGCGTATCAAATCGACAAATTTGCGCCTGACCAGGCGGCTGTTCATGTGCGCGCCGTCATCGAAGACGTGCACCAGGAAAATCCGGAATTGCAGCGCTTGCAAGCGTCGTAGATTCCGCTCGTTCATTCCTACGAGTGTCGTGGAAATCCGAATGCCATGGCCAGCTTCGTAAGCATGCTCAACCATTTCGGTGCAAGCCGGATTGAGCCAGGGCTCCGAGTACCCGGAAAAGCTGATATCGACAGCTGCCGGTACGTGCGCCAGGCATTTCTTGAAATCTTCGAGACGAAGATGCTTTGCATGAGACACGGCTCTTTGCCGTTCGGCGAACTGGGCCTGCGGACAATAGGAGCATCCGACGACGCAGCCCGTGGTCGTCGTTATCTCTAAAACCCGGCCGCTAAGAGGAATTGCAGCGCGCAGGTCCTGTAAATTCGTCGGGTATGAATCAACCATTTGCAGGGTGTTCTCCCAAATGTCCGGAACATCGAGCGTCCCGACGCAGCCCACTTGCGTACTTCATAGGGGCTTGCTCATGCATGTTCTCGGACGATGGTCGATAAAGGCGACACAGCTGGGGCCAAAACGCAGCTGGATCGAGGTTATTCCACGTCTAGGGCTCCCTTTCCGCTGCATCCAGTTGAAATGCCGGTAAGTGGTGCGGATGTGCGGGAGTAAGCGCGCCAAGCCCGGGACCTAATCATCGTCGATGTTTCGGCAAGTTCGGTAACCGCCGGCGCAAGATCCACTCCTCAGTTCGCCGGCATTGGTCATTGTTCTAACCTCTTGCGATACACACGTTGGCCATGCCATTGGCAGCTACGTACCAATGGGCAGTCAATACGATCCCGAGGATTGTCACAACCGCGTCGGGCCGGTTCATACGATCGAGATCGTACAATATGACGCTACGTACGATTCAAGCTCTCTCGAAAACGAACGGAATGGAAAGTGCACTCGATCCATTAAACCTGACTGCTTCGCCGTGGGAATGCCACTCGATAGTCATGATAGGACCCTGCAGTGCCTGATCCGTCCTCTGGACTGAACTCAAACCGGTGAGTGCAGAACGAGACGCCCCTTGACGTTTAAGACTTCATGCCAAAGCCTATCAGCGCGGCGCGATTGCGAGAGCTCGCTCGCGTCAAAGGCACTTCGTCGATCTTCCGGCTCCAGCTAAGTTGCTCGCCGACGAAGCGGCGGATGATACGCTTCAAATCGGCACGACAAGCTGAAAAGCGGACCCATATAACGCTCGCTAGGCAAGCCTTGATTCTGTTGGAAATTGTTCGATGTGAACAAGTCGAGGCGCCTGCACTTTGAAGCATAGATCGCCCGCAAATGACATTTTCTGAAAGCATCCAATTGCGCACGCGCTTGTCGTGGGCCGCTGGTCATTGTGAGTAGAGATGAGCAGAGGCTGGCCGGCCGTACCAACGGTCTTGATCAGCTAGGTGGCCTGGATACCGATGCAGAGTTGATGTTTGCTTGTCGTCGGCGGCTAGGGGGCCAGTCACCGCCCTACGACGACCACCGCAAGCGCCAGCATAAAGGTCGAGGCCCGTCCTGCGGCCTCAAAGGTGCGGCTAGCCAGGTCGCCAAAGAGATTTGCCGTGATCTGCCGTTCTTCCTGCCTTGTCAATCCTCACGGCCAAACATTTGCGTCTTCACTCCAGGACCGGGTTTAATCTCGCAAGCCCATCGACGTTCCCGCTGTTCAGTAGCCGAGTCGTTAGCTTCAAGTACTCATTTCGCGGCGAACTGAAATTCGCTCTAGTCCGCGCGTGCTTTGATCTCCGGCAGGGGCGGCCTGCGCTCAAAAGGCTTCTTTTTGGGCGGCGCGGGCAGCAATCCTTCTCGGATCGCCTGCTTCCGAGCGAGCTTGCGGGCCCTGCGAACAGCTTCAGATTTCTCGCGTACCTTTTTTTCCGACGGCTTTTCATAGGACCGCCGCTGCTTCATTTCCCGAAAGACGCCCTCTCGCTGCATCTTCTTCTTAAGAACACGGAGTGCCTGCTCGACATTGTTGTCTCGGACAAGTACCTGCAATTAATCCTCCTCGATGGGGCTGCGAATTGCGACACATCCTGCACGGCAGCCAATTGCGCAGGAGCTTCGTTGCGATTTCGAGGATGGTGGCGTTGACGTTCGTCGCCAGCTTCGAACAACCACTGTCTTGCAGCCCTGTCAATCGATAAAGCCTGCTTGCATGTCGCACGCGCTTGTCCTGCCGGATGACCAGCATCCGGTCTCCGCTTCGCCTCATGATAGTGCCAACTCCAAACGGCCGCCGATCGGCGCGTCAAGCGCGGCCGATCTCAACGACCTCGCTGAGCTTGCTTTCGGCGTCGTAGATCTTGACTTGAAGCCGAGGGAATCGGTTCTTCAACTGTGTGCCAGCTTCCAGGGCGCTCGGTTTCGCGGTGAAGGTCGCCTTGACATGGCCGTCGACGATTAAGGCATAACCGGTCCTCAGGGGCTCAATCGATGCCTTGGTGGTGCGGGCGGACGCTATTGGCGCCGCCAGCCTGCGCTTCTCGCGCATGGGAAAAACTCCGCTTGTCGGGGACCCCTAATCAACTGCCCGCGGTCCCCAAGGTTCCCGTCACCACATGCGCGCCAATCGGCTCCTGACTACCAGCTTCCATGTCCCGCCGGGAGCCTTTCAAAGTTCGAAAGGGGCCATACCGAGACGGTAAAGTCGTTGTCAACGTTATGGTCTCGTGTTGCGAGTGTTGGCACATAAAAAGGCCCCAGCTCTTAGGGGGCAGGGGAGAGCTGGGGCCGTCAAAGTACCCTTCAAGAAGGGTATTCAGAAACCCAGCGCGCGCGAGAACGTTCCCGAGTGGTCGGGCTCAAATTCCCATCATCCACATTGTGAATGCCCTCAATAGGCAAGGCGCCCATTGGACCGAAATATGCGCCCGGAGGCACGTTCAGGCTATCTTAACCGCGAGCGGCTCGCCCGGCCGACGGCGCAGATATGGTCGCTTAGGCTCGGGTGGTGCGGGCGGCGGATCAAACACGGGTAGCAGATTGTTATGCAAGATATTCGCGAGATATCCGCCTAGCGAGCTATCGTTGAAGAGGCTGAGGCTCCGCATCGTGTCCAAGATTTGGAGTAGTAGAAGCGAGTCGAAAGCCTCGATCCAGGTAGTCCCTTATTCGCCCAGTTGGGCCCCAGACAATCACTGTGAGACGGCACTCATCACGGGGGCGATCAGGGCTGACTCATTGCACTCAGACTCGATGATTGTCCGTATCACGAGCATGGTGTGCTTCTCACCATGCCATCGCATCACCCTTGAAAGCCGATCCAGCGCCTCAGGCGTGATCGGTGGTGTGCGTCGAGCGCAGCCAGCGGCCTCTTGGCGGCCTCCAGCGCCGTGCCCGCCTCCATGAGACCCAAGCGGACGCGGATGCGCACCGCTCGTTTAGGACTCGTCAGCATGCATGCGAGACCCGGGTCGACCAGAAACGCGCGGAGCATTGCCGTCTCTCCGGTAGGTGGATGAGAGCTTCTCATACTCACGATCGAGGAGCCGTCCTTAAGTCTGCCGCTTTGAATTCCAATCCGCGAAGAGCAGATACTCCGGTGTTTTGGGCTCCAAGAGTAAGTCCAACTGACGTACTCAGAGGCTTACTTCAACGAAGTCTCGTTACTGCTGAAGCGGGAGAGAAAATGTCTTCCGAACTCAAGACGGCTCACATTGGCCGAACGGGATAACGCAAAGCACGAAGAAGATGTCGGTAGTCATGACGCTCATTGGATCAGGATTGGCGGCTCGCAAGCGATTGCCGACAACGGCGCGCAGTCTCCTGAATCCAAGGAGATAACGGCTCGTCTGGTCGATCTGACGGGCACCACTTTCGATCACTACTCACCTTCAGGTGACGATGGCTTCTTCAAGAAGCGTACTTAAGTTGCATGAGCCATCGGCTTACCGGAGTTTCCCTGAAGTGGGAAATTAGCGGCTTTCCACCGAACGAGTGGTTCACGTTGCTCGCAAGGGCAGGGAATGCGGTCACAGGTGTCGACGATAGGACGCTGGAGGTCGCCTCGCAAAAGTGCCATCGTGCGGCATTGAAGGAGAAATCGGAACTGGCGGACTTGGACATCCCTAATGCGAAAATCGAGTGTCAAGCGTTCACGCGCGACGGAGGCGGAGTCGACATCGGCATTTGGATTAACGGTCACGGGCTCGAAAAGGGATTGAAGAACGTTAAGGAAATGAGAAGACGAGTCGTTATCTGATGAGGATCGAATCAACGCCCGTTCGCCTCCCTTCCGTAAGTGTAAGGCAACTTTTTGGGTTCAAGCGCGCTACGATTCATATTATGGCTCTTCATCCAATATCTTCTGCAACTCTGTGCAAATTCGATCGGCGAGAAAATGGATCGCCGTCAGGTCTCCCTTTAGCGAGGCGTCGATAATGACAGCCGAGCCACCTCTTGCCTCAACCTTCGAATTGTAGCCATCTACCTTCTGCACGAGTTCTCCGACCGCGTTTCGCATGTATTTAGTCATCAGGACGAGCACCGCACCTGCCGAACGCAGATCAGGCGAGACGCCGATGATTGCCTTGTCCACGCCCAAGGCGGCCATTCCTGCACCAGCTCGCGCACCCGCTGCTGTGCCTAGCCGCGCGATTTCAACGAAGAGATCGAACGCCGCACCATACTTCCGGCCATACTCAATCCCACGCCGCATGAGGTCGCGCACCTCATAGTTTTCCATCGGCTCGGCTTTGAAATTGTACCGTTTGTAGTATTTGTGCTCCGGCCCTTGATGCGGACCATGTGATTTTGCCTGCGGGATGGCGAGGACGTACGCCACTCGGCCCGCTCCTTTGCTCTCCAGTATCACTGCCTTGATATACAGGTCCTCGATCTTTGGGTCGATGTTCGCGGTCAGGATATTTTCCAGCCACTCTCTTTTGATTACTGAAGGGTCAAAGCCTTCATCCGTGCCTTCGGGAAGGTGACCGCGCTCCTTCATCCCGTAAACGATGATGCCACCCGACGAATTAGCCATCGCGGAGACATCTTTGAATAGCTCGCTCTTCTGGTGATCGGTGTTCCCCAGCGCTCGCGAGTCTTTGTATTCGAGCTTTTGGCTCTCCATGATCTGGCCTCGATGCAACTCATCGAGATCAACCTCAGTCCATTCGCTGACTGGACGCATCGTCAACCCCTCGAACTCCTAGAATATGTGAGAATTGAATGGCGGTCGCTTCGGACGATTATTGCAACTGACGACACGCGCATCAAGGCGGCCGTTAACCTTTGAAAAATGGATCGAGTGGTGTAGGGCCGTACGTAGCGCTCACCCGCTAGGCGGCCTCTTGGGCCTCAACTCTCGGGCGGAGGGTGCGGACAATGTATTCCGCAATAGCGTCGATAGCCTGCCGTTTCTCAACCTGCATGTCGTAGCGGTCATGGGGTTTTCTGCGCAATGGCGAATTCACGTCGGACATCGACGGCAAGTCGTTTTCGGTCGCGAATAGTGGCCCGGATTACGGGCGTGCGCGATGGGCAGGCTTCTAGTCCGCTTTAAGCCGTGGCGCCAGAAAGTCTGCTATGTCGGGGCGCCGGCGATCTTCGAGCTACAGCAGGCCCGCCGGAAATCAGCCCGGCGGGCAGCATCGCACCGGATGCGTGCAGCCTCGTTGCCTCGCCTATTGGTCTGCTGAGCCTAAAATGGTGACGCGGCTCACTTGGGAGTATCGCGATACTGGGGCCGGCGCCGAAGAGGCCATCGTTCTGTTCAATAACGTAATCTGAGCGGGGCCATAGAGGCCGCCCTGATGAGCGTCATCACATGAAGTCCAAACGTCAGCCGACGAAAACGCGGGAGCAAACTGTTCGCCGGTGGTGTGCTGCGAAAAGCCGCTTCCATCTGCAGTTTGACGAAATATGCTCAATGAATCTTCCTCCAACCTTCAAAGGTACGCTGGTCCGAAATCGCTTCTTGGAGACCCACCGGGGTCTGAATCTGCGCTTTTGTTAGCGTGCCTTCCGAGACAAAGCCATAGCAACCGCCATCGGTACTTTCGACTAATCCTCTCGACTCGGAGTAGTTCGCCGTCGGATTAGCACCGACAACGACCTGCTGGGAGTAAGGTTGCAGGAGTTTGAGCTCCTCTGCATAACTCAGATGGATATGCCTTAAGATTCGGTAAAAATTCTCGGAGGGCTTTTCGACGTTGAGGCCATGTTCCACGGCCTCTCGGCGGTTGATCGTGTAGTCGTGGCTTCCAGAATCAGCACAAAGAAAATCGATTAAGGCCTTGTGTTTCTTTTGGTCTTTGACCTGGTTCTTAATCAATTTTCCTGCGAGAAATCGGATCTGTGCGCGCGATCGGAAAATTTCGCCTAGCACCAACGGGTGTACCTGCTGGGACAAATGGGTCAACACGCTCGCCATAGCGGGCTGCCCCTTTAGACCCAGATCATTGCGAGCTGCGTCGAGGTAACCGCGAACGCTCTCGACACTGACCGGGACACGAAGAAGCTGCCCGCCGATGTTCACTTGCGGATTCAGGTGATTGTTGACGCTCGGATCAATTGGACCGAGAGCAGATTGCTTGGTCATGACTAGCAGGTCAGAGCCTATCGAGATGAGCGTCCCGGCACTCAGCGCTTTGAGCGGAATAAGCACCTCAAGCACGTCACAAAATGTTCGAATCAGATTGACTAGGCGCCACGCTGCAAGCGTGCTGCCGCCGTTTGTGTGCAGTACCAGGGAGATCTTCTTGGTTGGTCCGACCTGATCAAGGAGGTCAACGAACAGATCGATGCAATCCTGCGCAATGACCGTTTCCATGCCTTGTCGATCTGAAGTTACGAACGTGAGTACCTTGGTACGGCGCTCTTTCTCAATCTGGCGATAGAGCGCTTGGCGCGCTTGATAGTCCATAAAAATCCCTTCAATTATTGTCCAAACTCAACTGCCACGGCAAGGCACCGACTTTCGGAATGGAGCCGAGCAAACTTTATAAATACAGCGAGAGTGATCATCTCTTCAGCGTCGTCATCAAGGCCAGGCATTATTGGTCCAGCCCAGCCTTGAAGGCGGGTCCCCCCAGCCATGGAAGACATGAATAATCGTGCCCGCCGGGAACCTACCTGATAGCAGACGGTGCTTTTGGGCGGAATGATCGGATATGAGGACGAAAAACTGCGCGATGCTTGGCTGGCGCGCTGCAGTGACATTGCGCGAGATGCTGCGTGTGAATCACCGGAGGCTTTATCTTCGCTCGATGTGAACGCGCCTGATCAAGCCATTCGCATTCGTGATCTCGTGACTCGGTGCTTGCCGCGGCAAGCGGTAGCCGCTTGGCCTGAGATATGCGTCTCCGCGCTGCCACGCAACTTCACGGATGAGGTCAAGCCGCATTTGCGCTGTGAGGCCTAACGTCGTCATCAGGAACCCGCCAAAATGTGATGAGCTATTTTCTCCGGTTGCCCCTTCGCCAGGTTTGCGATCAGCACCTTGCCTTCATCCATCACCCGGCGAATGCGCACCGCCCGTTTAGGACTCGTCAGCATGCGAGCGAGACCGGGTCGACCAGAAACGCGCGGCGCACTCCCGACTGTCCGGTAGATGAATGAGAGCTTCTCATGCTCCTGCTCGAAGAGCTGTCCTTAAGTCTGCCCGCTTTGAATTCCACCCATTGGCCTCGAAGTTTCACGAAGAGCAGATGCTCCCGTGTTTTGAGCTCCAAGAGTAAGTCCGACTGACATACTCAGCGGCTTACTTCAACCAAGTCTCGTTGCGCTTCATGCAAAGTGAATCTTTGACACTCGACGTGTAAGATGCCTTTGACAACCTAACCGCGTGAGCTATTCTGAGTGCCGGGCGCTCCTTGGGAAACTGACAAGGAGGATTGCATGTCCGCATTGATTAGACAGGTAGCTCTGGTTTCTTTGTCCCACTCTGTACCCGCGCGCGCTGTGATGCAGATATCAGCAGCCTTGCAAAAGCAGGCTACGCGAGATCTTGGTCCTGTGTGGGGGATTTCGGCGACCGTCGACGCCTTCGAGCAGTTGGGCCAGATCCCGGTCGGGACTTGGCCGATCGTCATAGGGGGCAGAGTCCCTCCCGGTGCTGGTGGCTTTCACACGGACAAGAACGGCCAGCCGTTATCGCTCGTGCGCGCAAACCCCGATATCGACGTGCTCTGCCAAACGTGCAGCCACGAAATGATCGAAATGCTGGTCGATCCGTTCGGGAGCCGGTTCGTTCCGGGCGACTCTCCGATGCCGGATCAGGGGCGGGTAAACTTCCTCGTAGAGGCTTGCGATCCCTCCGAAGCAGCGCAGTTCGGATACACGGTCAATAACCTACTCGTATCAGACTTCTACACGCCGCACTATTTCGATCCGGTGCAGTCGAGCGGCGTGAGATATTCCTTCACTGGAGCGATAACCGAGCCAAGGCAGGTACTTCAGGGCGGTTATCTGTCCTGGCAAGATCCTACTTCGAACCATTTTTTCCAAGAGCGAAGAATTGACACGGACGAACCGGAATTCGAGGATTTGGGTATGCCGACGGACGCCAGGATGACGCCGCGTGAGTTCATAGACAGAATGACGGACAGGTTCACGAACGAGGCGATCGGTGTCGGACGAAAGTCGGCCTCCATGGCGTCAAACCTCAGTCCGGAAAAGCTCGACCATGCAACGAGCTCGCAAGCACAAGTTTGGGAGGAGCTTCTGGAGAGACTGTCCGGTAGGGGAGACAGCCGAAGGGAGGAACGTCCCCTTGAAGCGGTCCGCCGCCCACCGCGAGCCCCCAAAGCGGCGTGATGCTGTGCGTGCCGCTTGCTGGAATTATCACGCGAGCATGAGATAGCAATGAATAAGCGGACGACACGAAAGCCCAGCAAAAAGGCAGAGCATGCGGACCGGGAGCGCGAGCTGCGAGATTTGATCGAGCAAGTCGAGACCAGAACGAGCGGTGATACGCCCCCGGAGGACGAGAGCCCGCACGATTTCGTCGAAAGGAAACGGCGCGAGAGACCAAAGCCGGAGGACAGCTAACGGCTTCGTGTCGACTGAGGTGCCCGTGCCCTGCATCTCCGGAGAAGGCCCGCTGTTTCAGACCTTGCCTCGTGGCATGGCAGGAGAGAGGCGGCGGGTACTTTTTTCTCTGGCGAGGGCCGTCGTCATTTTCGACGGCTGATTTGAGCCTTTGCTGAGATTCTACTTGCGCCGATGAAATTCGGTCGGATCGCGGCTTGGAAAGTGATTTCTGCGCAGGAAAAGATCGTTGTCACGGGCGCGATTAAGGAAAGGTCGCGAGCGCCTTCAGCGATAAAGACGTGAGGCGAAATGGCTCGTTTACTCGATTTAGGATTGCGTCCATAGTTACACAGCATTTTTGACGTTTTCGATTTCAGAGTGTGGGGAGGTGGATTGTGCCCCGTCAAACCAATCATTGGGAAATCGTTTTCCTCTTCGCGTCGGCCTTTCTGGCTGTCTCGGCGCCATACGCCGCTCACGCAGCGTCAATTAAATCGACAATAATGGAGGTCATCGCGCCGCTGACCGACGACGATGGAGAGGAAGCCACCAACATCAGCGGCGTGAGCTGCCTGCCGCCCGTCGGCGAAAAGCACGTTTGCCTCACGATCGATGATCAGGGACGGCTGGCCCAGGCTGCGACGATCGAGGGATCGAGGCTCACGGGTGCGGGCAAGATCCGGATCATCGACAAGGACGCCGCGCCCGCCGACATTGTGGGGAAAGAACCGGACATACACGAGTGCTCGAACAAGGTCGACAAGTTCAAGGATTTGGACGGCGAAGCCGTCGCGCATTATCAAAATGATTTCTACGTTGTCGGATCACACGGATGCTCGCGCAAAAGCAACAAATTCCGCGCCTCGTCCTTCATATTGGCGCGAGTTCCAGACGACATGGTTGCGAAGGCGGCGGCCACCGGTCCGAAAGCTCCGATCGCGAAGGGCCAGGTCGCCACGAGCTATCGCTTGTCGGAGGCGCTTCTGATCGCACCTCATGCGAAGGCATTCTTCACGCGGGATCTGATGACGGGCAACGGCCTTAACGTTGAGGGCCTCGCCGTGGTCGCTGGCAAGCTTTACGCGGGACTGCGAGCGCCGGTGATCGGGACGAAAGCGTATCTGGTCGAAGTGGACCTGGACGCGCTTTTCGATGCGGGTCGCTCAATGTCGCTTGGAAAAGAAGTTCGTGAGATCGAACTCGATTTCCTTGAGGGGCGCGGCATCAGGGATCTTGCAGTTCTGGCAGACGGTCGGCTCCTTATCTTGAGTGGACCGGCCCAGGCCGAGGGCATTTCGTTTGCGCTGCATGCAATAGACCCAAAGAATAGTTCATTCAGCCCTGTCGCGATCATCGATGATATCCCACCCGATTGGAAGGCAGAAGGGCTTCACGTACTTGGACAAGACCAGTCCGGTCTAGAGGTCATGATCATGTTCGATGGGCCGAAGAGCGGCGCGCCGAGGCGAGACAATATCAATTGAAGTGATTTCAGACGCTGGAGTTGCCGGACCGTCGTCATCGCGGGGAATGCTTGGGACGGCCGCGGTCGCTCTCGCAGCAGAAGCGGAGCCCGCAACGGTGGTGACTAAAGCTCAGTGGAGGCCGATTTCTAATCTTTGATTCTAAAAATTGATAGGTGACCGTCATGTATGGACACGGAGCATTTATTTTCGAACCTGCTGCAGCATCAAAGAAATATCGCAATTGGGATGGTGTAGCGAGCGCCCTTCTCAAGATGAAAATGGATCATGCCTGGATCAGAGGGCACGGCAAGGATGGTCTGTTCGAAGTTAAAGATAATCTCAGCCTGGTTGGGGCCCTGCGTAAAGCTGATATCAAAGTCCTCGTATGGGGCTGGTGTCAGGGCGACGGCCAACTCGACAAAGACATCAAGAACGCCGCAGATGCCATCGCCAAATTTGACCCGGACGGGTACGTCGCCGATATTGAGCAGGGCGTAAACGGGGCGGAATGGACGGCGAAAGGCATCAAGACGTTTTTGACGGCAAGTAGGGCTGCGCTCGCTGGCAAGCCGCTGATCCTGTCCACGCACGGTTTCGTGCCCTACCATGAACCTGAGCTGATGCGCGCGGCCGATCCGTTTGTCGATGCCTTCGCACCACAGGTTTATTGGTTCTGGTATCCGAACAAGAGGATGTTATCGCAGCCGGGCGCAAAAGGACCTTATAAAACCAACGATGCCGCCGCTTACGCCAGTCTGTGCCTCGACGTTTGGCGCCACATCACCCGCAAGCCGATCATCATCACCGGCCAGGCCTACTGGGGAGAAAACCAGCAATGGGGGCGCCAGGATGCTGAAAATAAACTTCAGGAGTTCGTAACACGCTTCAAACGGTACGATGAAATCGCGGGGCTCAATTGGTGGCATCTGGCAGGCAACGCGGCGATGTCGCCCGCCATGGAAGAGCTTATTGGGGCTGCTGATTTCCAGGCCAAGCTAGGTGCCGTCTTGAGTGCTGGGGAAGAGCCTTCCGTCGTACCGGCAACCTTACTGGCGTTGGACGGAGAAGCCCAACCGCTCGACCTCATCGCCCCGCAGTTCGATACCGCGTCGGCGTTAGCCGCCATCACGCCTCGCATCATCGCAACCGCAAAGGCCTCGGCGATTGCTCGATACGACTGGAAGAACCGCGGTCCGGCTTGCATCGGTTACACGGCCGGGATGGCGGTCGCCTACGCGGCAGCGTATGCCAGGTTACAGGCGCATGATCCGGTTGCAGACCGGATGTCGCGCGCCCTGGAGCCGGCCTATCGTGACCCTCGTGGGCATCTGAAGGGCGATGCGCTGACGTGGTACGATGACCAGTTTAAGGCCATTGGCATGGGCGCTGCGACGTCGCTGGAGCGGCTGCGGCGGTTATTCGTGCTGTTGCTTGGCCTCGGAATGCGTGAAAGCAGCGGTCGTTACTGCGAGGGCCGAGATCGTAGCGCACAGAATACAAGTGCCGACACGGCCGAGGCGGGCCTGTTTCAGATAAGCTTCGATTTGATCGCCGCGCGTGCGGAGCTGCTTGACGTCTTTCACCACTATCAGAGCAATCCGGAAGAGGGATTGCGCGAGACTTTTGAAGAAGAAATGTCGCCGCCTCCACGAGCAAAGGACCTCGAGAATTTCGGTCCCTCCACCTCGCCCGGCTTTGCGTTCCAGAAGCTTAGCAAGGAATGTCCGGCGATGACGGTCGAGATCGCCGCCTTGGGACTGCGGGAAGAGGCGGGGCATTGGGGGCCGATCATCAAGTATGCCGCAGAGGTGCGATCTGCGAGCAAGGAGTTGTTGCTGGCCTTAGAGCGGATCATTGACGCGCCGATGACCGCAGCAACCGAGAGCGTGATAAAGACTTTGGGCGCAGCCGTCATCGAAGACGCTCGCAGCCGCCCGGAGATCGCCCGGTACTATTCGCAGCGCGTCGATCTAGCCGACCTGTTGCCTATCAATAAGCATCTTTCAAGCGCCAAAGAGGAGACCATGATCTCGCTGCTCGGCGCTCCGCACCTCCCGCTGACGACCCATGGCCAGAACGAGCGGGCATCGGACCTCGTCAAGCGGAACCTCGTCACCGAACGCATGTCGCCGCTCTTCCGATTGCAGGGCCTAGAGCCGGCGATAGCCGACCTGAAGATGGTTCTGGCGCAAGCTTTCGCCGCGGAGCCGGACCTTGAGAGCGTATTGTCGACCGAGGGCATGCTCAGCGTGCGTATGCGCAAGCCGACCGACGGCTCCGTCAGCACGAAAATTTCCAATCACGCGTGGGGAACGGCAGTTGATTTCAAGATCGTAGGGTTCGAAGCACCGGCCAATACGGGCAGGACAGTGCCGCGGTTCATTGCAATCCTGATCCCCTTGCTCAATGCCGCGGGATGGTACTCCGGGGTAGGCTTCCGCGACACCATGCATTTCGAAGCCTCAGAAGAGCGCATCCGGAAATGGTCGAACGATCACGTATTCAGATGAGGGCTAACACGACAGATGAAACCGGCTTCGAACTTGCGATAAGGCCGGTTTCTTGAGCGAGGCGGAATTTTCCATTGAATGCTGCTTGGGCGCACTGATCTGCCAGTCGCCTCGCTCGGTCAATACACACTTCTTTGAATATTGATGCGATCTCTGGTCCAGCTCATGCGCGGGTAACCGAATTGAGGGAAACCGTCGTCACTCGATATTTTCGTGTTGTCGTGTTCAGCCGCGTTCGATTTTAGACGCTTATGTCCTGAACCGAACGCTTGCGCGCAAGTATTTCGTCGGTGCGGCGCGAAGCAGATAGTTTTCGCTCATCCTCAAGCAAGACTCGCGGGCCGTCTTTGATGGCACGCCAATTGCTGGACTCGGAGATGCGCAACATGTGGTGGTCTCACTGTCCAGGATTTGAATTAAGTGTGCTCGACTGATCTAAGTGAATGCGATGGACGCTGCACCGCCCGGTGCGGCGCCTGGAGGTTCGCTGCGGCACCGATCTATCACAGTCGCGTCGGTGTCGCCGAGCCGACGGCAACGCAGGATGTGATCTGCGTGAGGCCAGGGGCAGAGAATCCGCGCGCTGATTAAGGTGCACGGCGCCCGTATCGAACCCGAACAGAATGTCGTCCCTCTGATGCCTGCGTGTCGTCGCGCCCTGCCTTCACACGAACGCTAAAGGATTCTCCATAATGCGCGCGCCAAGCTATTCCGAGGCACTGGAGTTCGCGATCGACCGCTCGTACGAAATCAACCTCGACATGCTGAGGGCGCGAAAACTGCACCTTGAAACCTACAACGATTATCTAGTCGGTACATATCCGCCCCTCAAAGCAATGGGCGAGCTGAATGCCGAAAAATTGTTGAGTGAGATTACCTCGTCAATTGATCTCTATTTTCACATCCCCTTCTGCAATCAGTATTGCACCTTTTGCCACTTCGCCAAGGAAATCAACCCGCGTTCCGGGCGAGTGGAACGTTATCTGGCGGCTCTAAATAAGGAAATGAGCTGGTCGGACGCGGCGCTTGCCGGTAGGGAGATTGAGACAGCATTCTTTGGAGGCGGCACCCCCTCAATCTTGACCAACCCACAACTCAAGACGCTATTTGACATGATCAAACAGCGCTTTGATCTATCGAAGTCCGAAGTAAGTTTCGAATTGCACCCTTCTCTTGGAAAGCAGGTGGACGCCGCAGATCGCATATCCACTATGCTAACAGGCGGCGTAAACCGCTTCGTGCTGGGTGTTCAAAGTCTTGATGAAAACATTCTGCGCATATTGAACCGCGGGCACGGTGTGGACGAGGTGAGACAACTCGTAAAATTGCTGGATGAGCTGGGCGTTCAGAATCTATCGCTGGACCTTATCTATGGGCTGCCGCAGCAAACGCTCCGGAGTTGGTATGATTCGCTCATCGGTCTACTGGATATGGGAGCGGAGAAGTTTAACATCTTCCCATTGTTGTTCAAATCGACGGACCCCGTAGCCCGCCATTTGAGCAAAGGGCGCTACCAATTCGCTGGGGCAAAGGAGCGCATCATCATGCATTTCATGGCGGAGCACATCCTTACGAGGCTTGGCTATCGTCATGGCCCGATCTTCTATTGGACCAAGAAGTCTCAGCCGCACTCTGTTCAGCAGAGCCGCAAATACGATTCCTGGAACGACAATAATCTGGTCCCGTTTGGGGTTGGCGGATTTGGCTACATGAGTCAGTGCCAGTTCTACAACGAGGCAGATTTAGATCGCTACTTACAACGGGTTGAGTTTGGCGCGAAGCCAGTGTGGAAGGGCGTCGTCCTGTCGCAAGACGATCTGATGCGCAGAACCGTCATGCTCGCGTTGCGAAGTAGTGGAGTGTCGCTCTTCCGCTTCGAGCGGGAATTTGGAGTGTCCATGGAACAATACTTTCGTCGCGAGCTTAAAAAACTAAATGAGGCAGGACTCATCAGCATTTCGAACGAAGGCGTGCTGACGTTAACCACCTCGGGCATCATCAACTCGGGCGCGGTATCGCTGCAATTTTTTTCCAACGCGGTGCTTGAGCGGGTCGCGCGCACCGACAGCAGGATCTTAGACAAACGAAAAGATCTTATCGAGAAGCACGACTACTCACCGGCCGCTCGATACGGGGCGACTGCCGAAATGCAAGCTGTTTTTAGCCAGGGCCGGTGAGTGCTCGCTATGGTCGGCAGTATTTCCCCTTCCGCCCAAGAACCCCAGCGCTACTGCGCGCAAGACATATTTTCTCATGCGACAGATAGCATTGATCCTCGCCAACGAAAACGACCACTGGAGCGACTCAGCAATTTTGTCGTCGATGAATTGCCACATCGTATTGCGGAGATCAAAGGCAGCGAGCGGCCGGATGAAGCGGTTAGGGCACTCGGTCGCGCTATCAGCGCCATTGTGGCGGACTCGGACTATGATGCGCTGTTACGCCGGCTACCGCAGTCCGATTTCGAGATCGCAAAGACAGACATCCAGTATCTCACCAATTGTGCCTATCACATGTCCGCGTTTGCCAGCCTCCATCCCGAAGACGCCGAATTGACGGTGGGGGAAGCGCTAGGTCGCCTTGCCCGCTTAACCCGTCAGCGGCAGCCTGGCATTGATGTCCTCTCCTATGACGATATGATACTTACGAATCCGGTGCAGAACGATCCGCGTCTATACTGCCTCGGAGCGGCCGGCGTCGAGGAACGAGATTTTTGCTTAGGCCATCAATTCATCGAAAGCGAATTACAGTTGGCGATTGACGCTCTACTCGAGTTGCGAGATGCGGCTGACACGGATGCGCGTCAATGTCTTGCGCTGTGCGTGGAGCACCTTGAGACAGCGAATCATGTCCTGGCGCGCTTTGAACATATGTCGCCGGATCTATTTGGCCAATTCCGCGTGTTTTACGCAAAGAATCCTTACAAGAATAGGCTTGGCCCAAGCGGCAGATTCTCTGCCCGTATTGTGGCTATCTCAGTGCTGCTGATCGGCAAAGAGCTTTTCCTTCAGAAACCGCAGTTCTTTACGGATGTATATCGGCTATCCGAATACTATCCGCAAGCGTACATTCACGAGGTATTCCGCTGGTTGGCGCAGGACAAGGAAGGCGCGTGTCTCAAGCCAGGTTGGCTGGAAGGAAAAGCAGACTTCCCTGGGGGTGCAACCATTTCGCCCGTCATTGAGCACGGCGACAGTGAAATCCGAAGGCTGTGCGGCTCCTGTGTTCGAGCGTTGGATCGGTTTACCCTGATGCACCATACCACGGCTTTGAAATATACGGTCGAGCCTGGTCGACCACTTGTCGGAGTTGAGGCATCTGAAAGTATTGACGCTGTCCTTTTGCAGCGGCTCTTAACGACGGCGCGTCAATAAGCTTGAGGGTGCTATCTGCGTGGGCAAAAGGATAATGACGGGAAAGGGGCTGGCCCCTGATGCCAGTCCGCAGCGGATGTCGATGTCTCAAGACGAGGTGATCTTTCGTCGGTTTGAGCCAGGGGATGCCGATGATGTGTGGCATCTGCATAGAGCTGCATCCGAACATGGTGGTGCACGTGGCCCAGAAGGCGCGTGGGAGGATGATTTAAGCAATGTAGGCGAAGTATATATCAGGTCGGGCGGCTACTTCTTAACTGCCCATATTGGTTCCCGACTCGTCGCCATGGGAGGATTGAAGCCTGTTGATGTTGACGTTGCACAGCTGAAGCGCATGCGGGTCGATCCGGCCTTTCGGCGACGAGGGTTTGGAAGGCGCCTCCTTCGTGAATTGGAATTGAGAGCCGTTGCTCTGGGGTTCAAGTGCATCGTGCTCGATACGACAACGATCCAAGTAGCGGCTCAAAAACTCTATGAGACCGCTGGCTATGTTCGCCGCCGGCAAGGGATGCTGCACGGATATACAGTCATTTTCTACGTCAAGCAGCTGGCCGACCAGGGTGAGGCTCGCCGTTTGAGCAAGTGAGTTTGTGAGGCTGGAACGTTCAATTCCAGCGCTGTAGACCAGCTTCATGACGCACCTGAAGCAACGTGAGGTGCTGCGTTTGTGGCGTGGGCCGACCATCAGATAAGGCGCCGCCGAGCAAGCCGCGGCACGCTTATCCGGCCACTCATGTCCGTTCCTCATGTCGCACCTCCCCTTGATCTTGAGAAACTTGCTACTCACTTCCGTCAGGTGCCGGTTGACGGTCCCCTTCGTCTTGCCCTCTAAGGCAAGCGCACCTACACGTCAGCTTGTTTAAGCATTACTTGGAGCAACGGATGAGCCGGACGCGGCGACGCAGGCAGGGAAAAGGCTGCTGATGGGCGAGGCAATGCGAACACCGCGCGGATTTTGCTTCGCAGCTCTGAACTCTCTGCGCTTGTAGTCTTAAGGCACCAAATAGTGCTGATCCCACTCGGGTCTGGGCACTGGCGTCCCGAGGGTATAGCTAAATGACCGAATTGTTAGGCCGTCGTCGCTCGTTTCGCAACGATACGCGACGTGGTACCACACGCCGCGGCTTCGCAATGCGGCGCCGCCCGCGGCTATGGCATGGCCGCGAATGACCGGATCGGCGAAAGCGTAGGCGACGAATTCGTCCGGCCGAAAGCCCCGGTGCTCGCGGCCGATTGCTCCCATCGCGCGTGCATCGCAACGCTGCTCGAGTCGCGTTTCCGGAGAAAGCGTCAGCATCTGCTCTTCGGTGGACTTGGCCGCATGGGCAATCCGAGGTAGGGCGAGAAGGATCAGGTAGGCTGATAGGAGGTGTCGTCTCATGTTCAACTTTGTTATCGAGGTCGACGGCTGTCACCTCAATCTGGAACGGCGTGCTCGCCGCGGGAAGTTGTGCCGCTCTCACGAATGTCTCTGCGGGCTGCACCTTTTTAAAGGCAGACAGCTGTCGCCCATACAATGCTTGTGTTCGCCAACATTACGGCCGACCCTGACGGATTTTGAAATCTTGGCAGTATCGGAGAGCTGGACGCTGTGTTCTGAACGTAGCCGTTCGAGCAGAGCAGTTCAGGTAACGAACAGAGAATCGGGCCGCTCATGCTGGCGCCACCCCAGCAGGGGTCGAAGCAATCGTTCGCGGGAGCGTCAGCAGTCAGACGCGTTCAAGGTGCGCGACGGATTGATGCTCGCCGGCGGTATCGGCGAGGAGCGCCGCGAGTGCCGCGCATTGGTTGCGAATGTCAGGTATCGCGATGATCTCCCAAAAGGCCGCGCGCGTGAGCGGACCCACCGCGAATAGGCGGTACGAGGCCGTGCCGGCGCGGCTGATGACCGCACAGTTGCGATCAGTCTCGATGCCAATGCAGAGCGGATCGACGCGGCAAAGGCCACGATCCAATAGACTGCGCACGGCCGGATTGAGCGTAGCGCGTGGATCTTTGACGATGCCGGTGCAATCGACGACGGCGCCGACCTGTATGTCGACAGAAGTGGCATCGCCCCGCCTGCGGTACTTGACTCTGGCGCCGGTCGTGTTGGCCTCGACGTTGATCACCTTTGCTGCCATCAGGGTGAGCTGACCCTTGTCAAGCGTCTGGGTGATGCGTGCTTCGACTTCCGGAGCCATCCGATGACGATGCACGTCCCACCAAGCGCGCGCGTGTTCGAGAAAGCGGCGTTTCGATACTAGCGGAAGCTCATGCCACAGTCGCTGGGTATAGGGTCGAAGGCCGTCGATGACGCTGCGCCAGTCGCCGCTTTGGGCCGCATTCCGGTCTATGCGATCACGAAGCCAGCGCAGCAGATTGCTAATGCTCGCGCCGAAAGGAACATCCCGCTCTTCAATTCGCAAAGCATCGACGTGGCGGTGGGGTTTTGCGAGCAGGCCGCGCCGTGACATAGCGATGATCGGCCCGCGATGGCCGTCGCGCAATAGCGACAGAACGTAGTCGACCATGGTAAGGCCCGTGCCCAGGATCAGTACGGTGGCATCGGTGTCGACTCCAGCAGTCGATGGTGGTGCCCAGGGATTCGCATGAGCCGGCCGGTTAGCTCTCGTATCATGTCCGGTTGCGAGAACGACCGTGTCGGCCATCAGCAATCGGCCGTCAGCCAGCTTGACCGACACGCAGGCTGGACCTTCGTTGATATCGACGCAACTCCCGTGCACGATCGACAAACGCGGTGCGTCCGTCGGCTCAGATGTCTGCTGCTCGAGCAAACTGGCGATGTAGTCGCCATAGACGCGTCGTGGCACAAAGCAAAAAGGATCGCGATACAGCGATGCATCTGCGTCACGCGAGGTCAGCCAACGCCAGAAGTGATCTGGTTGGCCGGGCAGCGCGCTCATATTTGAGGCGCGTACGTTGAGCAGGTGATCAGGATTGCCCGTGTGATAAGCAATGCCGCGTCCGATGTCGGAACGCTGTTCGATCAGCGTGACGCGTAGATCGCTGGTCGGCTGATGCAGCAATTGATGGGTGAGCAGGACACCGCTGGCGCCGCCGCCGACGATAATCACGTGCCGCCCGTTCGAAATCGTCATGCTACCACTCTATAGATCAAGGCCTGGAGCTCATGTGCGGTTGCCAAGGCTCATCATTGAACAAGCTTCACTTTTCTGAACGAAGCTTATCCTCCTGAAGTTCCGTCGATATGCGCTATCACTTCAATATGACGCCGCGGATATCGCGCGCGCGTCAAAATTGTGCCGTCGCCTTAAGAATAGGCGATAACCGCGGCTTTCAGTCCAACAGGAAGATGTCATGAAAAAATGTTTTGGAGATTGTCAGGCGCGCCGCGGGCTACAGATCGTGGTTGCCGCGCGCATCTCCGTTAATCACGCCCATCCGGCCAAAAATGTAAGGTCAAGGAGACTTGGGCCGTATGAACCTCCTTCTTCTAGTTCGCGCGAATGATAGCATGTCTTTGCTCTGATCGAGAGAGAAAGGATGGTGCTATGAGAATTTCGGAAGTTTTAACGTGCGCGGACATCTTTTGAGGCCAAGCAATTCTCCATTCAAGCCCGGAAACGAAAACGTGTTTCATGTGGGTGGGCTACTGTCTGCCGGGAGCTGGACGCTAACAATGTCCAGTGAACTCTTACGAGAAGTGGCTGACTGATGAGGATGGACCGCTTCACTTGACCAAGTGAGCCCTGCGCTTCTGGCTAATGCTCTTTTGGTCATTCAATCATTCCATCATGTTCGCCGGTCTCAAGAGCGTCTCTATGCTGCCCTGCACTTGTACCGCATCGATTAAGTCAGTCAGCAAGTCCAAACACTCGAGCTACAGATCGGTGCTCACACTTCGGGGTAAGACGACCGCGGCTCAACAGCGGCCTGCGACAAACGCAACGTCTGCTTGTTGTCAGCTTGGCTAGACCTGCTAGCGACGCAGACTTTTTGCAAATCTGGACTGGTCAGCTGAATTGCGATCTCCGCTATGACCCGTGAGTAGTTTCGAGCCGAAGATTTAAGCAGTTGAAATGGGCGAAGCTAACTTCGCCTCATTTGTTCGCGTTGGGTACCTCTGTCCGGCTATGTCAGGGAAATAATCCCTTGGGTGGCAAGTGCATCCAGAACCCGATCCGCCAACTGCTCCGGTGGCTCGTCCAGTGTCTTCAAGTACACCTCCGGCGCGTTCGGCGCTTCGTACGGGGCATCGATACCAGTAAAGTTTTTGATATTGCCTGACTTTGCCCTGGCATAAAGGCCCTTCGGATCACGCCGGACGCATTCGTCTATCGGCGTATCCACAAAGACCTCGACGAATTCGCCCTTCCCCACGAAGTTGCGGACCATGTCCCGCTCCGCCTTATAGGGTGAGATAAATGAGCAGACGACGATCAGGCCGCTTTGAAGCATCAGTTTCGCCACTTCACCAGCTCGTCGAATGTTTTCGATCCGATCTGCTTCAGTGAAAGCGAGATCACGGTTGAGGCCGTGACGGAGATTGTCGCCGTCCAGCAGCATCGTGTGATGCGACATCGCGAACAGCTTCTGGTCGACGATATTGGCAATCGTCGACTTGCCGGAGCCGGAAAGGCCGGTGAGCCAGATGATGCACGGCTTCTGCCGCTTGAGCGCGGCACGTTCTTGCATGCCGATCGTCAGCGGTTGGCAGGCGACGTTGCTCGAGCGGCGCAGCGGAAAATCAATCATTCCCGCACCAACCGTACGGTTGGTGTAGCGGTCGATCACGATGAAGGACCCAGTGCGCCGATTGACGTGGTACGGATCGAAGCTCACGGGCCGAATGGTCGCGACGTGACAGAAGCCGATATCGTTGAGGCCCAGCGTGGCCGCCGCAAGGGGAGGCTCACGGGTATTGACGTCGATCTTGTATTTGATACGCGTGACGTTGCCGGAAGCAATCGATTGCGTGCCAATCCGAAATGCATAGGAGCGGCCCGGCATCATCGGCTCTTCATCCATCCAGATCAGATGAGCGGCAAACTGGTCGGCGACCTCGGGGCGCTGCGTGGGACCTGCCAAGACATCGCCTCGGCTAATATCGATCTCATCTTCGAGCGTGATGGTCACTGCATCGCCAGTTTCTGCACCCGCAAGATCACCATCACCGGTTACAATCCGCATCACGCGCGAGCTGCGACCCGATGCCGCCACGATGATTTCGTCGCCAACCGCGATGTTTCCTGAGGCGATCGTGCCCGCATACCCCCGGAAATCCAGATTGGGGCGGTTCACCCACTGTACCGGAAAGCGGAAGGGCAGATCGGTCGTCTCGGGCTGAATGTCGATAGTCTCGAGGTAATCCAGCAGGGACTGGCCGTGATACCAATCGGTATTGCCGGATCGATATATGATGTTGTCGCCATGTCTGGCAGAGATTGGGATTGGAACGATCGACTTGAAGCCGAGCGCCGAAGCAAAGCCGACGTAGTCGCTCACGATGCCGTCGTAGACATCCTTCCGGTAGTCAACGAGGTCAATTTTATTAACGGCGACAAGGACATGCCGGATGCCCAATAGCGAGCAGATGAACGAGTGGCGCCTGGTTTGCACCAGTACTCCCTTGCGCGCATCGATCAGAATGATGGCGAGCTGCGCGTTGGAGGCGCCGGTCGCCATATTGCGGGTATATTGTTCGTGACCTGGCGTATCGGCGACCATGAACGATCGGCGCGACGTGGTGAAGAACCGATAGGCGACGTCGATGGTAATACCTTGTTCGCGCTCAGCTTCCAGGCCGTCGACCAACAGGGCAAAGTCGATCTCTTCGTCCGTCGTGCCGTGCCTTGCGCTGTCGCGCGCGAGCGCCTGCAGATGGTCCTCATAGATCATCTTGCTGTCATGCAGGAGGCGCCCGATCAGCGTCGATTTGCCGTCATCGACCGAGCCACAAGTGATGAACCGCAGTTGATCTTTGCTAACGGGCTCGCCGAGGCAGCGAACAGCGTCCGTATCCATCAAAAGTATCCTTCCCGCTTCTTCCTCTCCATCGAAGCCGACTCATCAGTGTCGATGAGACGCCCCTGGCGCTCCGATACTTTCGCAAGGCGCATTTCGGCTACGATGTCCTCGATGGTCGTGGCTTCCGACTCAATGGCGCCGCTCAGGGGGTAGCACCCAAGGGTGCGGAAGCGGATCGTCCGCATCTCGGTGGTCTCGTTTGGCCGGAGTGGGAGCCGCTCGTCGTCCATCATGATCAAGGTGCCGTTCCGATGCACCACAGGTCGCCGTTTCGCAAAATAGAGAGGGGCCACGGAGATTTTTTCGAACATGATGTATTCCCAGATATCGAGCTCCGTCCAATTCGACATCGCGAACACCCTCATCGTTTCGCCCTGCCGGATGCGGGTGTTGAACAGGTTCCAGAGTTCGGGCCGCTGGTTGCGCGGATCCCAGGCGTGTCCCGACGAACGAAACGAAAATATGCGCTCCTTGGCACGGCTTTTCTCTTCGTCCCGTCGTGCGCCACCAAATGCCGCATCAAATCCGTACAGGTCGAGCGCCTGCTTGAGCGCGTCGGTCTTCATAACCTGCGTATGGAGCGCGGAGCCGGACTCGATGGGATTGATGCCGCGCGCGATGCCGTCCTTGTTCACATGGACAATCAGATCGCCCCCGATGCGTCTGGCCGTTTCGTCGCGAAAGGCGATCATCTCCCGGAATTTCCAGGTCGTATCGATGTGCATCAACGGGAAAGGCAGCTTTGCCGGATAGAAGGCTTTCATGGCAAGGTGCAGCATGACGCTGGAATCCTTACCTATCGAATAGAGCATCACCGGCTTCTTGAACTCGGCGACAACCTCGCGCATGATCTCGATCGACTCAGCCTCGAGGCGCCGCAAATGCTGAGGCAGTGCGTGTGTTTTGAGTCGAGCAAGGTCCTGCACGTTCATCTTGAACATCCTCGGGATGTGGCCCACGCAATTGCCGGTGTACTCATGCCGCATCTGAGGGCTTGAGATCAGTGGTCGCAGCTCGTTGCGAGAGGATTGCTTGGCCCGCCGCGGTATCTAGTCCATGGCCGGTCCAAGCGGGATTCACGTTGGCTTCACCGGCGGCAAGGCATAGAAGTCTGGGGGGCGAGCCCACGTGTAGATGGGAAACTGACTGACGGTCAATTCATTCCTTGGTTGCTGTCTCAACATACGCTGGTTTAAAGTGTCGCAAAGCTGTTGTGGGTAGGGGCCGGCGCAGCGCGATCGGTCCGTCTTGCTGAAAACTAGGACATGACCATCGTTTTTGGCACTTACAGGCGCCCTTGCCCCCAATCTAGCTGCTGGTGCAGCGGTCGCCGAAGACCGCGCCCATAAGGGAGTTGCCGCGTCCATGATGTCATACTCATCGTAGTTTTCCCGACAGGAAATCTACCATCTTGCTCAATGGCTGGCACTTTTCCTACCCGGCAGAATGTGGGTCGGTGAAATCGATTTTTTGGATGCGACGCATTCAGATAGCGGATAGTGACGCTTCCGAGGTCTTGGTCTCAATCTTCTGGTCGCACTCAATATTCTGATAACTGAAGGTAGTCTCATGGCTGCAGCTCTGGTGGCTCGCGAACGTTGATTAGGTGGGTTGCATCGGTGCGTCTTTTTGCAAGGCTTTCGTGGCCGGCAGGCAGTCGTCTGCTGGACCGGCAAACTGGCCTGACGGTCACACTCGACCCATTAACGGCAGAGTTGGCTCCCGGAAATTTGAAAGTCGCGATCGCCGTGTGGCCGATCTGTTGTCAGGTGTGCAGACTGGTGATTTGGTCGATCTCTATTGCGCTTGCAGCCGATGTCCCTCGCCGTGATGTGGTGTCCGGCAAGAGGCCAATTTCGATACTTATCCACTCAGTAGTTACGTAACCAGCTATCTACGGGTCGGCCTTGCGGCGCCTTGGCCCAAGTCAACTACCAGCCTTAGCAATTGATTGAGATGACCGACACTGGCACAGCATGAGCATCCCGCGCGTCTTCGGGATCCAACATAAATCTCGCCCGCCGAACCTGATGGGTGTGCTGTCTCCCCGCCTGCTGTCATGAAATGCAATCCTTTCTTTTCCTCGAACACCATGATGGACGCTCTTTGTGCCGCCGACCTCTCACGCTGCACGGAAGCTTCACAAAGCAGACGGGGCGTCGTCCTGCGAGATCTGCTTTGCGGCGACCGTAATCTTTTGAAGCAGAGGTCGTCCTCGCGCACAGATGTCACAATGAGCGCATTCTTAAGGCGCCTAATGGCGAATGAGGGGAGGCGTTCTCCCTCGCGGGAGACCGCCAGGCTTCCGCGGAAAGCTGTGGAGCCTGATCCGAGCCGCTCAGACGGTTGGCATCGAACGCTTCGCTTGAAGAAGGAATCCCGACCGAATGCCGGTGCGCGATCGCGCGTTTGCGAGGCGGGACAAAATTCAGACGGAGCCGATTTGTACGCTAGTAATGGCCGGATTGCGGTATGACCGATCTAGCTGGCAAACGTCCTATCGCGATCCGGGCAGTCCTTCCCTTCGTTTTTCGCCGTTGGTTGCTACAGCCCTACCGCGCCGCGCTCGTACTGGTTGGCTTCCTCGGCTCAACGGCGGCAGACCTATTCATGCCGGTCTACTCCGGCCAGCTGGTCGACGCATTGACGTTAGGCCCCTACAACGAGGCAGCGCGATATGCGGCGCTGGCTGCCTTCGGCGGCATCGTCGCCCTTGGCCTGGTTTCGGTCATCCTGCGCCTCATAGGTCTGCACGCAATCGTTCCGTTCACACTTCAGACGATGTCGGACGTGGCGCGCGATACGTTCATACGCATCCAGCGGTTCTCAACAGATTGGCACGCCAACTCTTTCGCCGGTTCGAGCGTGCGGAAGATCACGCGCGGCATGTGGGCCCTCGACCTGCTCAACAGCACCATCCTGATGTCCCTGTTGCCGTCCCTGACGGTACTGCTAGGTTCGATGATCCTGCTTGGGCTGCATTGGCCTGCGTTGGGTGGCGTGATCGCGGTTGGTACGGCAATCTCTGTCGCGGTGACGCTGACATTCACGGTCCGTTATATTGCGCCTGCCGCACGTGTTTCCAACGCCTGGGACACCAAGGTCGGCGGCACGCTGGCCGATGCCCTCACTTGTAATGCGGTGGTGAAATCGTTCGGCGCTGAAGGGCGCGAGAATGCTCGGCTCGCCCGCACCATCGACCGCTGGCGCCTGCGGCTGCGGCGAACCTGGCGGCGCTACAACTACGCCGCCATGTCTCAGCATTCGCTCTTGTTGTGTCTGCGGGCGTCGGTGATCGGTGGCTCGGTGCTGCTGTGGATGGCGGGGCTCGCCTCGCCGGGCGACGTCACCTATGTGCTGACCAGCTACTACGTTATCCACGGTTATCTGCGCGATGTCGGCTTTTACATCAACAACCTCCAGCGCTCGGTCGACGACATGGAGGAGCTGGTCGCCATCCATGGCGAGCCGATCGGGATCGCGGACGCGCCGGATGCGCGGCCGATCACCATTGATGGCGGCGAGATCGTATTCGACCACGTGACCTTCCAGTACGGCGGTGAGCGAGCGCCCCTCTATGACAGCCTAACAGTTGATATCCGAGCCGGAGAGCGGGTTGGTCTGGTTGGCCGCTCCGGCTCCGGCAAAACGACCTTCGTTAAGCTGGTGCAGCGGCTCTATGATGTCTCGGGCGGCCGCATTCTTATCGACGGTCAGGACATTGCTCTAGCCACACAGCAATCGCTCCGCAGTCAGATTGCGGTGGTGCAGCAGGAGCCGATCTTGTTCCACCGTTCGCTTGCTGAGAACATCGCCTATGGTCGGCCCGGAGCTGGTATGGCGGCGATCGAGCGGGCGGCGCGGCTTGCCAATGCGCACGAGTTCATCCTACGCCTGCGCAGGGGCTATGGCACGCTGGTCGGCGAGCGCGGCGTTAAGCTCTCAGGCGGAGAGCGGCAGCGCATCGCCTTGGCGCGCGCCTTCCTGGCGGATGCGCCGGTCCTCGTACTGGACGAGGCAACCTCAAGCCTCGACTCCGAATCGGAAGCCCTTATTCAGGAAGCGATGGAGCGGTTGATGAAGGGCCGGACCTCGATTGTGATCGCACATCGGCTGTCGACCGTGCGCAGCCTCGACCGCATTCTGGTGTTTGACGATGGTGTCATCGCCGAGCAGGGCACGCACGGCACGCTGACTAAGCGGCCCGGCGGAATCTATCGGCGACTGCTCGAGAGCCAAGCAACCGAGGTCAGCCGAATGTCCGCAGCAGGCTAGCCCAATAGGAATGGCAGTGAGACCGGGGTCGTTGAGCCGGGACGTGAGCCGAAGGTTCAACCAAAAGCACAGCCAGGAGAGGCTCGACGCGGCTGACGCGCAAACAGAGTGGGCGGGCAAGCAACGCGAGGGCTTAGGGACTAGGCGACTGTCGCCGGTCAATTTGAAAACCGTAAGAAGGAGCGGGGGCTCATAACCAGGATGACGCTGGCGGGACTCACGATCGCGAGCGGGCGATTAAGCAGCTCGCAACCCCAGCGATCCGTCGTCAGACGCAGAGAGGCATGCTGAAGGGTGCAAAGATCGATCAGGAGAGCCGTAATGCGACAAAGTTCAACTTCGTCGAGTGCTTCAGGTGTGAGGCCATTCCGATTGTCGACACAAGCATTCGCCGAGGCTCCTTCGACGAGACGGAAACAATCGGCTCGGCTGGCTGCAAGTGAGTGGCTCTGGCGCCTGCCATTATGAGCGCCGCGCGTCCAGCGCTTCCCGCAAAAATCGCGAATAGAGGCAACGGCCATCATGGCGGAAACTCCCTCAAAATGCGCATTCTGCGCTGAAATTCGGCGTCGATATCCGAGTCTTTGCATTAGTTAAGATCCCCTAGTGGCTATTGTGCAGCGCTAAGCAGACGTGCGTTTGATTTCGAGGCGCGTATTTCCAGACGCGCAGGGCGATGTGCCGCCGCCGCGTTCTGAACCGAGGAGGCGGCGGCTCAATCGGCGTGTGTAGGAAGACGTTGACGCGTTAGGTGCTCAATTCGTTCGTCGTACTCTTCCTCCCGCGACGAACATTCACTGGCCGCCCCATACGTTTGGGGCGGCCTCTTTTCATGCGTAGGGCATGGCGGATTTGACCGGAGCGGTGTCCGGTCGCGACTTGGGGGAAGCGTGCTCTACGGGCCCGATGATGGGAGCCGTTAACCGAACTCTGAATGATGAGCGGCGGGGCTCGGATGGTGCGCGGCCACGCCTGAATGGTGAACTGAAGGCCTGGATGACTTGCGGCGAGCTTCGAACGACGAGCCGCGAGTGTGGGATGCCTTTCGCTGGTCGCTTGATCTCAGCGTTGTCGATGACGGGTCGTTGCGCGAAACAGGTGTGTCGAGGGCGAAATTCGATTTGGCGGTAGTTCAAATGGTGGGTTTTGGTCTATGAAGGTCGAAAATGCACTATCTTTCAATAATGGTTGGCTGACACTCTCTCCGCCAGCCAGCCAAAGTCATCTCGTGCTTCGATGTGGAGGCAGGCCCAAAAATTCGGCCGATTTCCCGCATTTTTCCTCACCAGAGAAATCCCACCGCCGATCAATATTGGCGTTCGAGAGGTCCGGAGAACCGAATTGTCTCCCAATCTCAGTACCCCCAAATCCGTCTAGTACGACATTTCTCGGCAAAACCAAGTGCTTGGTGGCGGAGTGGTTTGCATCTCTCTGGCTCGACCAACGTCTGGACCGCGGCAAGTACCGGCGTGGCCACCAAAGTCCGCCTTGCCGCGCGTTTGCAAGTTCGGCCATAACTGGCCAAGACTACCCTCTGGCGAATCGGGGGCGTATGAGATCCCTGATAGTCAATGGCGCCAAGCTCGGCCCTCGGCGGGGTCGGCCTTCCGGAGGCGGTGGAGAGAGTATGAAGGGTGACGATGCTGGAGCGGACCGAAGTGTTAGCCTTTGCTGACGAATCCAACCACTGAGGTCCCGAGATGACATCGTCCGAGCGCATTCTCGAAGGAGAGCTGATCTCGAAGCTTCAGGAGCTGAAGTACAGCTACCGTGAGGATATCCGCGATCGCGCAACGCTGGAAGCTAACTTCCGCGAGAAATTCCAGCAACTCAACCGGGTCAGGCTAACCGACGAGGAGTTTGCTCGGTTGCTGGAAGAAATCGTCACGCCCGACGTTTTCACCGCCGCCCAGACCCTGCGCACCCGCAACAGCTTCACCCGCGAAGACGGCACACCGCTGAACTATACGCTGGTAAACCTCGACGACTGGTGCAAGAACAGCTTCGAAGTCGTCAATCAGCTGCGCATCAATACCGACTACAGCCACCACCGCTTTGACGTCGTCCTGCTCATTAATGGCGTGCCGGTGGTCCAGATCGAACTGAAGACGCTCGGCATCAACCCGCGCCGTGCCATTGAGCAGGTCGTCGACTACAAGAACGATCCCGGTAATGGCTTCACGCGCACGCTGTTGTGCTTCATGCAGGTGTTCATCGTCAGCAACCGCGACTCGACCTACTACTTCGCCAACAACAACACTCGTCACTTCAGCTTTAACGCCGACGAGCGCTTTCTGCCGATCTACCAGTACGCCGCGCCAGACAACACCAAGATCACCGGGCTTGACGAATTCGCCGATGCCTTCTTGGCCAAATGCACGCTTGGCCAGATGATCAGCCGCTATATGGTGCTGGTGGCCGGCGAGCAGAGGCTCCTGATGATGCGGCCCTACCAGATCTACGCCGTCAAGAACATCGTCAAGTGCATCGATGAGAACAGCGGCAACGGCTACGTCTGGCACACTACCGGCAGCGGCAAGACGCTGACGAGCTTCAAGGCTTCCACGCTGCTCAAGGCCAACTCGGCCATCGAAAAGTGCCTCTTTGTGGTCGACCGCAAGGACCTCGACCGCCAGACCCGCGAGGAATTCAACCGTTTCCAAGAAGGCTGTGTCGAGCAAAACACCAATACCGGTGAGCTGGTCCGCCGCATGATGTCAGACAATGCGGCCGACAAAGTCATTGTCTGTACCATCCAGAAGCTTGGCTTGGCGCTGGACGAAAACAGCAAGCGCAACAAGAGCCGAGAGAAGAGCGGGGCGAGCACTTACACCGACCAGCTCGAGGTGCTGCGCGACAAGCGAATTGTCTTTATCTTCGATGAATGTCACCGCTCGCAGTTCGGCGACAATCATCAGGCCATCAAGGAGTTCTTCCCCAAGGCCCAGCTATTCGGCTTTACCGGTACTCCGATTTTCGAGGAGAACGCCAGCTACAGGCGCATTGAAGGCGACGTTCAGACGCTGAAGACCACGCAAGATCTCTTCCAGCAGTCACTGCACGAATACACCATTACCCATGCTATCGAGGATCGCAACGTCCTGCGCTTTCATGTCGACTACTACAAGCCCGATGGGAAAAACCTACCCAAGCAAGGCGAAACGCTCGCCAAGCGCGCCATAGTCGACGCCATCCTCGCTAAGCATGAAGCCGCCACGGGCAACCGCAAGTTCAACGCCATCCTTGCCACTGCCTCCATCAACGACGCGATCGAGTACCATGGTCTGTTCGAGCAGGCTCAGGTCGAGAAGCAGCGGGCCGATCCCACCTTCGTACCGCTGAACATCACCGCCGTGTTCTCACCGCCCGGCGACGTGAGCGCCGACGTGAAACAGATCCAGGAGGATCTGCCACAGGAGCAGGAAGACAATAAGAAAGACCCGGTCATCAAGAAGCAGGCGCTGCAACACATCATTCGTAGCTACAATATTCGCTTCGGTACTAATCACCGCATCGAGGAATTCGACCTCTACTACCAGGATGTGCAGCAACGCATCAAGGACCAGCAGTTTCCCAATGTCGACCTGCCGAAGAAGGGGCGCGAGAAGATAGATATCACGATCGTCGTGGATATGTTGCTCACCGGCTTTGACAGCAAATACCTCAACACGCTTTACGTCGACAAGAACCTCAAGCACCATGGGCTGATCCAGGCCTTCAGTCGCACTAATCGCGTGTTGAATGACACCAAGCCCTACGGCCACATCCTCGACTTCCGAGGCCAGCAAGACGCGGTGGATGCTGCCATCGCGCTCTTCTCCGGCGCCAAGGCTGACAAGGCGCGCGAGATCTGGCTGGTGGACAAGGCCGCCGTCGTCATCGACAAGCTGAAGGCAGCTACGCAAGCCCTGCAGAACTTCATGCAGTCGCAAGGCCTCGCGGGCAAACCCGAAGACGTGGCAAACCTCAAGGGCGACGAGGCCCGCCTTGCCTTCGTAGAGACGTTCAAGAAGGTGCAGAAACTGCAAACCCAGCTCGATCAGTATACCGATTTGACGCCCGAGCAGGCAGTGGCCATCCAGACCGTCTTGCCCAAGGAAGAATTGAACGCCTTCCGCGGCCAATATCTGGAAACTGCGCAACGCCTTCGCGCCCAGCAGGCCAAGCCGGGGGGAGAGAGGAGCGAGCAGGTAGACCAGCTCGACTTCGAGTTCGTGCTTTTTGCCTCGGCCACCATCGACTACGACTACATCATGAAGCTCATCGCCGACTTCTCTGCCAAGAAGCCCGGCAAAGCCACGATGAGCCGCGAGCAGTTGATCGGCCTGATCGCGGCCGACTCCAAGTTCATCGACGAGCGCGACGACATTACCGACTACGTCATGAGCCTCAAGGCCGGCGAGGGGCTGGACGAGTCAGCTATCCGCTCCGGCTACCAGCAATTCAAGTCCGAGAGGACCGCCCGTGAGCTGGCCGATTTCGCCACCAGCCACGGCCTGCCCGCGGCGGCGATGCAAAGCTTCGTGGACGGCATCCTCGCCCGCCGCATATTCGACGGCGAGCAACTTACCGAGCTGCTAGCCCCTCTGAAACTGGGCTGGAAGGCCCGCACGCAGAAGGAGCTGGCTTTGATGACCGATCTGGTGCCGATGCTGAAGAAGCGAGCGGGGGGGCGAGAAATTTCGGGCCTCAAGGCTTACGAGGACTGAAGCGTGGCGAAAGCAACAAGATTAACGGTGGCGCCGCGGCTGCAGTTTCCAGAGTTCCGGGGTGTGCAGAGCTGGGAAGCAGCTCCGCTCGAGGAAATAGCTGACCGTGTTTCCACGAAGAATGCCAACGGGAAAGTAACGAGAGTCCTGACCAACTCTGCGGAGCACGGCGTACTGGATCAGAGGGATTACTTTGACCGGGAGATCGCTACTGCGGGCAAGGTCGACGGCTACTACGTCGTTGACGTCGGTGATTATGTTTACAACCCGCGGACTTCTGCGATCGCGCCAGTCGGTCCCGTCTCGCGGAATAACATCGGCAAAGGCGTGATGTCGCCGCTCTACACCGTCTTTAGGTTCGCAGCTGAGAAGACTGACTTCTACGAACACTACTTCAGGTCGACCGGATGGCACTCGTACCTCAGAAGCGCCGCGAGTACCGGCGCAAGGCACGATCGCATGAGCATCACGCCAGGTACCTTCATGAGGATGCCGGTGCCGACTCCGCATCCATCCGAGCAAAAGAAGATAGCCGACTGCCTGACGTCTCTGGACGAGGTGATTGCCGCTCAGAGGCGAAGGGTGGAAGCCTCGAAGATGTACAAGCGCGGCCTGATGCAGCAATTCTTTCCTCGCGAAGGCGAAATCGCTCCCCGCCTTCGCTTCCCTGAGTTCCGCGATGGGCCAGAGTGGACGACTCACCCATTCGACAAGTTCGTGCTCAAGTCGTTTTACGGAACATCGAGCCCCACATCTGGGAAGGGGCGCTACCCCGTTCTGAGGATGGGTAACATGATCGAAGGCGGACTGAGTTACGCGAAACTAGCCTACATTAATCTCGACCGAGAATCCTTTGAAGCCATTCGCCTGATCCGCGGGGACATTCTTCTGAACAGGACGAATAGCCTTGACCTTGTCGGAAAGATTTCGCTTTTTGATCTCGACATGGAAGCCGTGACGGCTTCCTATATCGTTACGTATCGTCTGGACACCACGCAAATTGTTCCTGCGTTCTGCAATTTTATCCTTAACTCGACGCTGTATCAGAGGAAGATCAAAGCGCTGGCGCGTCCCAGCATTAGTCAGGCAAACATCAATCCGACGACCTTTCGGAATGAGCTGAGCATCGCAGTTCCGTCGCTCACTGAGCAGCGCCTGATTGCCGATTGCCTCGTCTCCGCTGACGCGCAGATCGCGGCCGAATCCGACAAGCTTGACTCTTTGAAGACCCACAAAACGGGCCTCCTGCAGCAACTGTTCCCGGCGCCGGAGGAGGTCTAGCGTATGCCCGTCACGATCTTTCCTGATCTGCCCGAACTCGCGCGGCAACTCCGAAAGGAGTTGGAAATGAAGAAATTTGTACTGCTCTACGCCTACAACGGCACCGGCAAGACCCGACTTTCGGGGGCGTTCAAGGACTTGGGCAAGAACGGCGACGACCGCGATACGCTGTACTTCAACGCCTTTACTGAAGATCTGTTCAACTGGGACAACGACCTGCAGAACGATCGCGAGCGGGTGCTGAAGATCAACAGGGACTCGCGCTTCTTCGCGGGACTGCACGAGTTGGAGATGGACAACCGCATCCGCCCGCTGCTGAACCGATATGCTGACTTCGACTTTCGCATCGACACTGCCGAGTGGGAAGTGAGCTTCTCGCGCGAAGTGGAGCGCGAAGGCGCGAGGACAGTGGTGGAAGATATCAAGGTCTCGCGAGGGGAAGAAAACATCTTTATCTGGTGCTTTTTCCTCGCCATCGTACAGCTCGTGCTCGATGGAGCCGAGGCATACAAAACGCAGGGTCACCGATCTGTTCGCCTCCGTACACT